>JALZOI010000402.1 GCA_030857245.1 Myxococcota bacterium | reverse complement strand
GCTCGCGCGGTGGGAGTCGGCGCGCGCCCGGCGCGATCGGCGACGTGACGCGGCCGCCCGCGATCGCGGCCGACCCGGCGAGCGCCGAGGACTATCGAGACTACGGCCAGCATGCGTGGACGGTCGCGCGCCAGGATCGCCTGTCGACGTTCGCCGCCGACGTCGACACCGCGTCCTACACGATCATGCGCCGCAAGCTCAACGATGGCGGGTTGCCGCCCGCGGCCGCGGTGCGCGTCGAGGAGCTCGTCAACTACTTCAAGTACCAGTACGCACCACCGGCGCACGGCCCGTTCTCCGTCGCCCTGGACCTGGCGCCCTCCCCGTTCCATCGCGGGCGTCACATCCTGCGCGTCGGGGTCAGCACGAAGCCGCTCGCGGTCGCGGAGCGCAAGCCGGCGAACCTGGTGTTCCTCGTCGATGTCTCGGGCTCGATGCAGGCCGCCGACAAGCTCCCGCTCGTGCTGCGCTCGCTGCGCGTGCTCGTCGACAACCTCGCGGACGGCGACACCGTCGCGCTCGTCACGTACGCCGGCTCGACGCGCGTCGTGCTGCCGCCGACCGGGATCGCGCACAAGGGCCGCATCCTCGCGGCGATCGAGGACCTCCAGGCGAGCGGCTCGACCGCGATGGGTGACGGGATCAAGCTCGCCTATGCGCAGGCCGCGAAGGGCCTGCGGCCCGACGTGATCAGCCGCGTCATCGTGCTGTCGGACGGCGACGCCAACGTCGGCGAGACCAGCCACGAGGAGATCCTCGCGTCGATCGCGGGCATGGTGAAGGAGGGCGTCACGCTGACGACGATCGGCTTCGGCACCGGCAACTACAAGGACGGGCTGATGGAGCAGCTCGCCAACCGAGGCAACGGCAACAACTTCTACCTCGACGGCATCAGCGCCGCCCGCCGGGTCTTCCAGGAGCAGCTCGGCTCGACGCTCGAGGTCGTGGCGAAGGACGTCAAGCTGCAGGTCGACTTCGATCCGACGCGCGTCGCGCGCTATCGCCTGATCGGGTACGAGAACCGCGACATCGCCGACCGCGACTTCCGCAACGACAAGGTCGACGCCGGCGAGGTCGGCGCCGGCCACCAGGTCACCGCGCTCTACGAGGTCGAGCTCGCGCGCGACCACGCCGCGCGCGCCGCACCGATCGCCGTCGCGCGGATCCGCCACAAGCAGCCGCAGGGCACGACCGCCACCGAGGCCGCCTTCCAGCTCGCCGAGAGCTCCATCGCGCCGACGTTCGAGCAGGGCCCGACCGAGCTCCGCTTCGCGTTCGCGGTCGCCGCGTTCGCAGACGTCCTGCGCGGCGGCGCCGATGCGAAGACCTGGGACCTCGCGGCGATCCGCACCATCGCCCAGGCGGCGGCCGGCGCCGACCGCGATCGCCGCGAGCTCGTCGCGTTGATCGATCGCGCGATCTCGCTGCGCGATCGCCACGCGCGAAATCCGTAGCCCGGCCGTGCGGCGCCGGCTCCGCGTCGAGCCAGCCCCGGGTTTCCGGGCTACCGTCCGGCTCGATGGCGAGGCGCCCGGACTACTTCTCCGATCTCGGCGAGCGCATCGAGGGCCGCTGGCGGGCCCACGACTACGCGGACGCCACGCTGCCGCCGATCGCGGAGGAGGAGCTCCGTCGCCGGCCGCCGCACGAGCACGTGTCGCCGTGGGAGCTCGCGCAGGTCGGGCGCAACCCGCGGCGGATGCTCGAGCAAGGTTCCGCGGGGTTCGGCCAGCCCCCGCTCGCGGTGTGGGGCTCGGGCAGCCTGTACATCGAGGTGCTGTACTGGCTGCAGGCGACGACGGCGATCCACCAGCACAGCTTCTCCGGCGCCTTCGCGGTGCTCGACGGCAGCAGCCTCCACACCCAGTACCGGTTCCGGCCGACGCAGAAGGTCTCGGACCACCTCCACATCGGCCGGCTCACGTGGACCGGATCCGAGCTCCTGACGCGCGGCTCGGTCCACCAGATCGGCTCCGGCCCGCGGTTCATCCATTCGCTCTTCCACCTCGATCACCCGTCGGTGAGCGTCGTCGTCCGCAACTACCAGGACGCGGAGGCCCCGCCGCAGCTCGGCTACTTCCCGCCGGGCATCGGCGTCGAGGATTCGCTCGTGGAGCCCCGCCTCGCGCGAGCGCTCGAGCTCTATCGCATGCTCGTCGACATCGGTCGGGTGCGTGACGCCGAGCAGATCGTCGCGGGCATCGTCAAGCAACCCGATCTGATGTCGGTGTACCTCGCGCTCGAGGCGATCGGCGACACCGACGCGGAGCGCGCGCTCGGCCCACGGATCCGCGACCGCGCGCGCAAGCTCCACGGCGCCGTCATCGACCCGCTCGCCGACGCGATCGCGCTCGAGCGCGAGGCGCGCCGCGTCACGCTGCTGCGCAGCCGGGTGACGGAGCCCGACCTCCGATTCTTCCTCGCCCTGCTCCTCGTCGTGCCGACCCCGGCGGCGCTGCGCCAGCTGATCGCCGACCGGGTGCCGGGCCAGGACGTCCCGACGACCGTCGTGCGCTGGCTCACCGCGCTGACCGAGATGCACGCCTTCACGTTCGACCTCGATGGCGTCCAGCTCCGCATGATCGAGCTGACGATGCGCGGGCAGGCGTTGCCGGAGATCCTGCAGACCCTCGCGCGAGACAGCGGCGAGCCGACCACCGCCGCCCGGCGCGCGCAGCTCCGCACGCAGCACGCCGCGATGAAGACCTGGCCGTACCTCGATCGCCTGCTCGCACCCGTGCGCCGCGTGCGCTGAGGCGGGGAGATTGGCCGCCAAGGCCGCCAAGTGACGCCAAGGATTCGTAGAGAAGATCGGAGGGTGCGCCCCCCGTCCTTCACCCCTTCCTTGGCGGGCTTGGCGCTCTTGGCCAATCTCTCCCGCCCGCTGAGCCCGTGGTCGTCAGCGCGTCGCGGCGAGGATGTCGTTCGCGCCCTGGCGGATCAGATCCTCGGCGAGCGTCGTGCCGAGGTGCTCGGCCTCGTGGGTGCGGCCGATCAGCTCGGCGCGGAGGATGCGCGAGCCATCAGGCATGCCGCACATCGCGATCACGCGGAGGTTGTCACCATCGAGGCTGAGCGCGTGCGCGGCGAGCGGGGTCTCGCAGCTGCCGCCCATGCGCGCGAGGAAGGCGCGCTCCGCCGCGACGCGCCGCTGCTCGACCGGATCGTGGATCGCGCGGTGGACCAGGTCGATGACCTCGGTGTCGCCGGTGCGGGTCTCGAAGCCGAGCACGCCCTGCGCGACCGCGGGGATGCTGAGCTCGAGCGTGAGCAGCTGCGTGATCCGATCGGCGAGGCCGAGCCGCGTCAGCCCGGCGGCGGCGAGCACGATCGCGTCGAACTCGCCCTCGTCGAGCTTGCGCAGCCGGGTCGGCACGTTGCCGCGCAGCATGCGGATCTGCAGATCGGGGCGGCGCGCGAGCAGCTGGCACTGCCGCCGCATGCTCGAGGTGCCGACGACGGCGCCCTGCGGCAGCGTATCGACGGTGACCGGCGCGCGCGCACACAGCGCATCCCACGGGACCGCGCGCGTCGACACCGCGACCAGCTCGAGCCCGGGCGCGAGCTCCGCCGGCACGTCCTTCATGCTGTGGACCGCGAGGTCCGCGGTGCGGTCGAGCAGCGCCTGCTCGATCTCCTTCACGAACAGGCCCTTGCCGCCGACCTTCGAGAGCGGCACGTCGAGGATCTTGTCGCCCGACGTCGTGATCACGTTGAAGTCGATCGTCAGGTCGGGGGCGATGGCGGCCAGCCGCGCCTTCGTGTGCTCGGCCTGCCAGAGTGCGAGGGCGGAGCCTCGGGTCGCGATCACAACTCGCTTCACGTCGCTGCCTTTCGTTCGGTGGCCACGGGCGCCTCGGCTTCCGCCAGCACCGGCTGGGACTCGCGATCGCACTCGATCGGCTCGAGCCCGAACAGCTCGCACAGCACCTCGGCCCGCAGCTCCGCCGCGTCGCCGGTCGCCTCGCGGAGCGCGGCCGTCGGCTGGTGGAGCAGCTTGTTGACGACGAGCTGGACCACGCGCGCGACGAGCTCGCGCTGCTGCGCCGGCGAGTGATCGCGGCGCGCGAGCTGGTCGAGCGCCTTGCCGACCTCGGTCTCCGCGACCTGCGCGAACCGCGCGCGCAACGCACGGATCGTCGGCACCACGCCCTGGCTGCGCAGCCAGTGCTCGAACTGCCCGGCCTCGTGCTCGACGATCTTGCCGGCCTGCTCGCCCGCCTTGGCGCGCTCGGCGAGGTTGGAGGCCACGACCTTCTCGAGATCGTCGATGTCGAACAGGTAGACGCCGTCGAAGTCGGCGATCGCGGGCTCGGCATCGCGCGGCACGGCGATGTCGATCACCATGAGCGGCCGCCACCGCCGCGCCTTCGTCACCTTCTTGAACAGCGAGCGCGTCAGGATGGGCTGGCGCGCGCCGGTCGAGCTGATCACGACGTCGGCGTCGACGAGCAGCCCCTCGAGATCGCTCCACGGCTTCGCGATGCCATCGATCTGTGCGGCGAGTGTCTCGGCCTTCTCGGGTGAGCGGTTGGTGACGATGATGTGCTGGGCGCCCTGGGCATGCAGGTGGCGCGCTGCGAGCGTCGACATCTTGCCGGCGCCGATGACGAGCACGCTCTTGCCGGAGAGATCGCCGAACACCCGGCCGGCGAGCTCCACCGCCACCGTCGACACGTTCGCGGCGCCGCGCGCGATCGTGGTCTCGGTGCGCACCCGCTTGGCGACGCCGAACGCGCGCTCGAGGCAGCGCCCGAGCACCGGGCCCGAGGTGCCCGCGGCACCCGAGACGCTGTACGCGGCCTTGAGCTGGCCGAGGATCTGGGCCTCGCCGAGCACGAGCGAGTCGAGCGCGGAGGCTACCCGGAACACGTGGCGGACGGCCTGATCGGCGCGATGGTCGTAGATCACGTCGGCGACCTCCGCCGGCGGCACCCCGCGCTGCTCCGCGAGGAACCGGCGCACCGCCGCGGTGGCGTCCTGGCCCGCCCGCGACACGCCGTAGACCTCGACGCGATTGCAGGTCGAGATCAGCAGGGCCTCGGCGACCGGCAGCTCCCTCGTCATCGCGCGCAGCGTCGGGACGAGCTCCTCGTCGCGGAACGCGAGCTTTTCGCGCACCGCGACCGGGGCGGTCCGCCAGCTGATGCCGACGACGAACAGCTCGCTCATGGCAGCTAGCCAGCCATCCGGCGCATGAGGTAGATGAGGAGCACGAGCAGCGCCGCCGCGAAGCCCGCGAGGGTCAGCTTCGCCGCACGCCGCCCGCGCCAGCCGTAGACCTGGCGCGCGAGCAGCAGCCCGGCGTACGCGAACCAGGTCACCGCGGCGAGCGGATATTCGAGGCGGTCGAGCGACTCGCCGAGCTTGCTGACCCACACCGCCCCGAGCACGAGTGCGATCGTGAAGATCGGGAAGCCGACCCAGATCAGCCGGTTCGAGAGCCGGTCGAGGGACTCGAGCGGCGCACCCTTGTCCTTGAACGCGATCGCATCAAACTGCTTCTTCTTCAGCGCACGATCCTCGACGAGGTAGATCGCGGACAGCGCGCTCGCGAGCGCGAACACGCCGACGCCGATCGTCGCGAGCGAGATGTGGATGCGGCCGAGCGTCGAGAGATCCTCGGGCGCGTGACCGGCGGGCGTGAGCCGCGCCGCGAGCAGCATGATCAGCGCGACCGGCATCACGACGACCCCGCCGATGGTCAGCCGGTAGCGCGCGCTCGCGATCAGGTAGCCGCCGGTCAGGATGAACGCGAGCAGGCCGATCGCCTCGCGGATGGACTGCGCCGGGTGGACGTGCAGCGTGCCGCGCCAGCCGATGTCGACGCCATGCGCGACGAACGCCACGCCGACGAGGGCGAGCGAGACCGGGCGCAGCTTCGCGTTGCCGGCGAGCACGCCGAGCAAGGCGGCGGCCGCGGCGGCGTACGCGATGCTCGCGAGCCAGAAGGCGGGTGACGGCGCCACCGAGAGCAGGCGGACGGGCTCGAGCGCCGTCACGGGTCGATCCTCGGGGTCCGACTCATACGCGTCTCATGGCGCCGCTCATGGTGGCAGCGGCTCGCCGATGAAGCCGTCGACGACGTCGTACGCGGTGTCGTTGTAGATCACCGAGTTGCCGAACTGCTCGGCGCCCATCTCGTCGAGCGCCTGCTTCGACTTCACGCGGCCGATCAGATCGTGGGGATCGTCATCCTGGCCGTTGGCCTTCACGAAGGCGACCGCCGGCTTCATGGAGAACGACCGCCCAAGCTCGGTCAGGGTCATGCGATCGCCCTCGAGCGCCGCGCGACCCTCTTCCGTCCAGTTGTCGAGACGATCGACCGAGATAAAGAGGCGCGACATCTGGACCTCAGTGTACCCAAACCCGGCTAGCCAGTCAGGTTGCCTCGGCACGGCAGGGGCGTTACATAAGCAGGACCTTTGGAGGTCAGCATGGCTAGCACGAACGTGAAGGAGCTCACCGACGCCAACTTCGACAGCGAAGTGCTCAAGGCGGAAATCCCCACCCTCGTCGACTTCTGGGCGGTGTGGTGTGGGCCGTGCAAGCAGATCGCCCCCCTGGTGACCGCCCTCGCGGACGAGTACCAGGGCCGGCTGAACGTGGCCAAGATGGACGTCGACCACCACCAGATCGTCCCCCAGCAGTACGGCATCAAGTCGATCCCGACCCTGCTGATCTTCAAGGGCGGCAAGGTCGTGAGCCAGCTCGTCGGCGTCATGCCGCGCAGCAAGCTCGAAGCCGAGATCCAGAAGCACCTGTAACGCTCGCGTCCTGCCTGCGCGCTCCCGAGCCGGTCGGACGTGTGGATCCCGCACACCGCTGGGTTACGGCGGGGCGCCCAGCCGCGTGCGGGTGGCCTCGATGTAGGCGGCGAGCTCGGCGGCGCCGACCGGGGTGCAGGCCGGCGGCGCCGCGAGCGCCGCGAGGATCACGCGGGTGG
>JALZOI010001019.1 GCA_030857245.1 Myxococcota bacterium | reverse complement strand
GACCTTCGGCATGGCGCGCGCGGAGACCGCCGCGTGCCTGCGCTGCCACGCGCCGCTGCCCGAGCAGCAGGACGATCGCGCGCTCCACGCCGACGGCACGTCGTGCGCGGGCTGTCACGTCCGTGCGTGGACGCGCCACGGCCCACCGAACGTCGCGCCGTCGCTGCTGCCGCTGCCGAGCTACCCGCTGGCGACGCTCGCCATCTACGAGCGCGCCGACTTCTGCCTGCCGTGTCACCAGCTGCCGCCGCGCACCGGCGTCGCCGGCAAGCCGCTGCTCAACACCTACAAGGAGTGGCTCGAGGGTCCGTACATGCCGCGCGGCGTGCAGTGCCAGCACTGCCACATGCCGAATCGCGAGCACACCTTCAAGGGCATCCACGATCCCGACACGTTCCGGCAGGGCATCGCGCTGACCGCGCGCGCGCACGTCAAGGAGGGCGTCGTGACCGTGGTCGCCGCGGTCGCGAACGTCGGCGCCGGTCACTATCTCCCGACGACGCCGACCCCCGCGGCGTGGCTCTCGATCCAGCTGCTCGACGCGCGCGGCACCGCGATCCCAGGCGGCCGCGCGGCGCAGCGCATCGGCCGCGACATCTACTTCGACGGCGCGTGGCACGAGCGCGCCGACACCCGGATCCCACCCGGCGAGCGGCTCGAGCTCGTGCGCGGCTGGCGCGCCGCCAACGCGGTGACCGCCCGCATCACCGTCGAGGTCCACCCCGATGATTACTACGAGCGACTCTACGCCTCGCAGCTCCGCCGCACGCTGCCACCCGCCCGCCGCACGCTCTACGAGCAGGCGCTCGCCCGGGGTCGCAAGGCGCGCTACGTCGCCGAGCAGCGCGACGTCACCATCACCACCGGCCCCGCAGCCACGCCGCGACGATGACGATGACGGCTTGCGGGCGCCCGGCGCCGACCTCATGATCATGAGCCCATGATCCTCGCGTGCGCCGGGTGCGATAGCCGCTACGACGTCACCGGGCATCCGGTCGGTCAGCAGTTCCGCTGCCGGTGCGGGGTCGTCACGGCGCTGCAGGCGCCGTCGCGCCAGGCCGGGCTCCTCGGCTGCCCGCACTGCGGGGCCGGCGTCAGCCCGACCTCCCGGACGTGCGATCACTGCCAGCACGCGCTGCTGCTGAAGGCGTGCCCGCGCTGCCTGTCGCGCGTGTTCCACGGCCACAAGCACTGCCCGGAGTGCGGCACCGAGCTCTCGGTGGCCGCGACCGTCGAGCCGAGCCAGGACCGCCAGTGCCCGCGCTGCGACGAGCCGCTCGGGCCGCGCCGGATCGATGACATCGTCGTCGACGAGTGCATCGCGTGCCACGGCCTGTTCATCGACCAGGTCGCGATCCAGCGGATCGTCACCGATCGCCGGCAGGCGCGCGCGGAGTCGCTGCTCGGCGCGCTGCCATCGACGTTCAACTACGAGCGGCCGCCGGCCGGCAAGATGTACATCAAGTGTCCGATCTGCCGCGTCGTCATGAACCGCAAGCTGTTCGCCGCCGGCTCCGGCGTGGTGATCGACGTCTGCAAGAGCCACGGCACGTTCTTCGACACCGGCGAGCTCCCGCGGATCATCGAGTACGTCATGCAGGGCGGCCTCGAGAAGGCGGCCGCGCAGCGGATCGATCGCGACCGCGCCCAGGCCCAGCGCGAGCAGCACGCGGCGCGGGCCGCGTCGGCCGAGGTCGCGCACGGGCGTGGCGCGACGCAGACGGCCCAGGGCACGGCCTTCGTCGATCTGCTGCTCTCGATCTTCCGCTAGCGGCGGGTCCCGCCACGGACGGGTCGCCAAGCGCGCCGAGGTCGCGAAGCACGCCAAGGGATAATTCAACGGAGGGGCACGCCCTCCTTTTTTGATCCTTGGCGACATGGCGCGCTTGGCGCCCTCGGCGACCCGTCTCTGCTCGACGTGGCCCGAGCGGTTTTCGCTACCTCGCCGTCACCACTCGGCGCGGCCTTCGGGGTCCAATGGACGGGTGTCCCGCCCTGCCTTCGTCGCCGCGTTCGCCCTGACCGTCGCGGGCGCCTGCGCCGCTCCACCGGTGCAGGTGCAGCCACCCGCGCAGCCGCCCAGCGCACGTGCGGCGGCACCCGCGAGC
>JALZOI010000401.1 GCA_030857245.1 Myxococcota bacterium | reverse complement strand
CCTGCACCGCGGTCGGCATCGAGGCCCGCACGGCGGGCGGCGCGGACGCCGGCGACGACCACCGCCGCCACACCATCTATGCCCGGCTCGGCGATCCCGCGTCGGCCGTCCGCGTCCTCGAAGCCGCGCGGGTCCCGGTGACGGCGGCCGCGAACCTGTTCTGGAAGGGGATCTGCGGGCTCGAGCCGGGTGGCCGCGCGTGGCCCAAGGTGTGGGCCGGTCGCAGCCTCGGCACCGATGGCGGCTGGAAATTCTACTACTTCGCCCGCGGCGACGAGCTGCGGCGGACCGATGCGGTCCTGCTCGCCGCGGTCCGGGCAGCCCCCGCGCTCCACGCCGCGTGGCAGCAGCTGAGCGCCGCGACCGGAGGCCCGTGCGTGCAGCTGATCGGGCTCACGATCCGCGACCACCAGCCCCCCGCGTTCAGCGTGTATCTCGCGAGATCCTAGGGAGAGCTGGCGGGTTTCGACCGTAGAATCGACCCATGTCGGAGCTCGGCCACGCACCTCCCGCCAGCGACGCTGCCCACACCCACGAATCGAAGGACGCCGGCGCCACCGTCGGGGCCGGCACCGCGATCGCCGCGGCCGCCGCCGAGCCTGCGGGCGCGAGCAGCGGGCGCGGGCTGGATCCAACCATCCAGGCGAAGATGGAGGGAGCCTTCGGCGCCGACTTCTCGGCGGTCAAGGTCCACACCGATGGCCCCGCGAACGAGGCCGCGCAGAACCTCAACGCGAAGGCGTTCGCGCAGGGCTCCGACGTCTTCTTCAACGAGGGTCAGTACGATCCGGGCAGCGAGGGCGGCGAGACGTTGATCGCGCACGAGCTCGCGCACGTGGTGCAGACCGGCGGCGATGGCGGGGTCGCGCAGCCCAAGGCGAAGGACGGCGCGACGAGCGTCAGCAGCCCGGGTGAGAGCAGCGAGACCGCCGCCGACGCCGCCGCCGACAAGGCCGTCAAAGGCGAGGCGGTCGGCAGCGTCGGCTCGGCACCGAGCTCGACGCTGCATCGCGACGCCCTCGGCGATCTCGAGAGTGCCGCGAGCGGCAACTGGCTCGGATCGGTCGATGGCGCGAGGGTCCTCGCGAGGGTCGCTGCGCTGACGCCGGCCGACAAGGCCGCGCTCAGGACCGGCAGCAAGTATGACTCGCTGAACCGGCGCGTCATGAAGAAGCTGTCGACCGGGCAGTGCCTCGAGTACCTCAACATCGTCGGCGGGCTCGATCTCCGGTGGAAGCTGTACTGGCTCAACGAGGGTGGTCAGCTCGACGAGCTCGTCGCGGCGCAGTGGCAGTGGCTCATCGGCTACGCGTCCCCGCAGCACATGGACCTGCTGCGCGCGTATCCGACCGGCTACAAGGCGTTCCTCAAGAACGCACCGCTCGAGATGATCCCCCCCTGGGATCGGCTGCAGGGGCTCGAGGATGGGACGTGGACCGGGACGGCGACGGACATCCGCAACGCCGTCGTGAACCTCAACGCCGATCAGAAGGCGCGGGTGCGCGCCGACAACGGCAAGATGGCGAAGATCATGAAGGCGTGCGGGGATGCCGTGGAGCGCTTCCGCGTCGTCACGTACCTCGAGCTCAAGGTGAAGTGGGCGGTGTTCTGGCTCGACTCGGTGAAGCAGGTGCCGGCGCTCGAGCAGCACCAGTGGTCGCAGCTGCTGAGCGAGGCCAGTCGTGCCGACTACGACGAGCTCGTGGGGTGGGCGGGGATGTGGGCGCTCGTCCAGCAGCACTGCCCGGCCGCGGTCCTCCAGGTGACGCGCCAGAACAGCGATCCGGCGACGGCCGTGAAGGCGTTCGAGGATCCCGTGCAGATCCAGACCCTGTTCTCGACGCTCGGTCCGGCGGGCTTCCTCGCGACGGCGGTCAAGGATCCGACCATGGTGGACGACGTCTACCAGAAGCTCAAAGGCAACAAGGTCGTGCCGACCGTCGAGGGCTTGCCGACCGGTGCGCAGCTTGGCGCCGCGGCCAAGGCGAGCCTGCGGCAGTGGATGTTCACGAGGTCGTCCGACGACGCCGAGTGCCAGGCGATGTTCGAGCGCCGGTTCCGGGTCCAGGTCCACGGGCTCGGCACCTACGACCACCTGCACAAGACGAACGACGACGGCACGAAGGTCCGGAACAACGTCGATCTGCAGCCCTTCACGAAGGCGGGGTTGACGCAGATGTGGACCGTCTGCGAGACGCTGCCGCCGTCGGCCGTCGAGAACAACCTGCGGCTGATGAACATCCTCCGCAACCAGGCGAACGGCCCCGGCAACGCGTACTACGCCGGCCCCGGTACCGGCGGCCAGGGCGACATCCTGATGGGTTATGGCGCGGGGGGCGACGCCAAGCAGGCCGGCGGCACGGCCGACGATGATCTCGCGACCAACGTGGGCAGCAACAGCGACTACGTCTACCAGGCCGGCGGGGTCGCACCCGGATCACCGGCGGTCAACATGCCGATGTTCAATGCGACCCTTCGCCACGAGATCGGCCACGCCGTCGATTCGCAGCTCAACGTGATGGCCACGTGGGGCCGCCAGGAGACGGCGGGCGGCTGGACCAAGTACCCCACGTGGACCGCGTGGATCGACGCGATCATCGCCGCGGGCGGTGGCATGAACTACGGCAGCAAGACCCTCAATGACCAGTACCGCCAGGGCATGATCGACGCGGTCAGTGGCGCGACCAAGATCTCGTTCTCGCAGGCCCTCACCAACAAGGGCATCACCCCACCCGCGGCGGATCCGGGCGGCCCCGTGGCGGCGGTCTGGGAGACCGGGCGGTGGACCGGTCAACCCTGGTACGACCAGTCCTGGAAGACGCAGGGCACGCGCAACTTCCAGTGCGCGTACGGCGGCGAGAGCACGCTGTACTCGTTCCTCGCCGCGGCGCACGACAACAAGAAGGTCACCGCGTACCAGTGGCGCGCGCCCGCTGAATGGTTCGCCGAGTGTTATCAGGTCTATTACGCCGAGACCGAGTCCGGACCGGGCACCGCGGTCGGCGGGATGCTGCGCGCGAAAGATCCGGATGCCGCGCAGATGATCTCCCAGGTCTGCGATCGCGGCTATTCTCCGCAGCAGATGAACGGCGCCGGCACCGCGACCACCCCGGGAACGTGAGCATGTTGCGCATCGCGGGATCGATCGTGATCACCCTGCTGGCCTGTACGACGAACGGTCCTCCCGCCAACGGTCGGCCCGCCGACAAGGTTCCTCCCATGTCCACGCCCACGCCGACGCCGCCGTCTGTCTCGACGCAACCGACGACCACGCTGGCCCAGGTGCAGCAGGCGTATCCCGGGACGACCGCGGACGTGGCGGCGGTCCGCGTGCCGGGCGTCGAGCTGTTCGCGCTGCACACCGAACGCCAGCTCCCGCACGACGCCGAGAACCACCCCCGGATCGTCGCGATCGTCGGTGGGCTGGGCCGTCCGATCCTCGAGGGCCGCGACGTCACCCGCGCGGTGATCAAGGCGACGACGGATCCCGCGCTGCTCGCGGCCGTCGCGATGGCCGTCGAGCAGGAGGGCGGCGAGATCCTGACCGCGCCGAAGACGGAGGACCAGCAGCTGGCGAAGGTCGGGCCGCCGGCGATCGTGGGCCCCGCGCTGACGTTCTGGGTGTGGACCAGCGGCGTCGGTCGGATGCTGCGGTTCGCGAAGGTCGAGCTGGCGACCGGCGCGTTCGAGTTCACCACGCCGCCGGCGACGGGCGCCGGCGACGACCGCGTCGCGAAGGCGGTGAAGGCGCTCGCCGGCACCAGCCTGTCGATGCACCAGCGCGCGATCGAGACGCTCGCCGGTGCGTGCGCGAGCGATCCGCAAGCGCGCGCGGCGTTGCTCGATGCCCTCGCCCGTCACCCCCGCGAGGAGACCCGCGCGGTCGCCGCGGATGCAGCAGCCGCGTGCGGGTCCGTCACCGTGGACACCTTGATCCAGGTGCTCGAGCAGGACGTCGCGAGCACGGTCCGGTGGAAAGCCGCCAAGGCGTTGGGCGAGCTCGGCGATCGCAAGGCGAAGCCGGCGCTCGAGAAGGCCGCGACCAGCAGCGACGCGAACGTCAAGGCAGCCGCGACCCGCGCGCTCGGCAAGCTCAAGTAACGCTGCTCGCGCGCCGGCCTCTCGCTCACGAGCCTCCACGAGCCCTCCTGTACGCCCGCCATGAGCACGTTCGTTCCCTCCACGATCATCTGTCCCTGCGGCGAGCACTACGTCGTCGAGGTCGCGAACGGGCTCCACATCTCGCTCCGCCCCGACGTCCGGCAGCAGCTGCTCGACGGCACGTTCCATCGCTTCTCCTGCCCGGCGTGTGCCAGGACGACGATGCTCGACGCGCTGCTCGCATTCACGGACTTTCCGCGCCGGCAGTGGTTCACGATCGCGCCGAGCACCGGCCTGCCGTGGCGACGCCGCTGGCTCGCCATCGCGGAGCGGGGCTTCGAGACCACGATGGTGACGCATGCGCCCGCGCTGGTCGTCGACATGAGCCGCGACATGACGCGACGCCTGATGTTCGGCCTCGCGGCGCTGCGCGAGAAGCTGATCACGTTCGATGCGGGCCTCGATGACCGCGTGATCGAGCTGCTCAAGATCCAGCTGATCCGGGATCTCCGCGGCACGTTCTCACCCGCCGACTACTTCCACCTGGTCGAGGTCGGCGATGCCGAGCTGCGCTTCGAGAAGACGCATGCCGACGGCATCATCCGACCGATCGCCGTCCCGCGGCCGATGTACGCCGCGCTCGCGGCCCACCCCGACATCGAGGCGATGATCCAGCAGGCGTTCCCCGAGGGCGTGCTGTTCGACCATCGCGCGATCCTCGCGCCGCACGCCACGGACGACTCGCCGACGCCCGGCGCGTAGCCTACTCGAGCATGCCGGACTCCGCGAGCTTGCCGCCCTCGCGGAACTCGGCGCGGACGGCTCGCTCGAGGTGATCTTGCGTGAGCGGCGAGGCCTCCTCGGCGGCGAGGAACGCGGCGCGCAGCGCGGCATTGCGGATGTAGCCGCCCGACATCTTGTAGCGGCGCGCGAGCCCCGCGAGATCGAGCCGGCCGGCGAGCGGCATCTGCGATGGGAGGTGCACGCGCCACAACCGCTCGCGCGCTTCGTCGTCGGGGAACGGGAACGTCAGCCGGCACGACAGCCGCCGCTTGAACGCGGCGTCGATCGAGGTGCCGTGGTTGGTGGTGAGGATCGCGACGCCCTCGAAGGTATCGAGCCGCTGCAGCAGGTAGTTGACCTCGAGGTTGGCGTAGCGATCGACGGAGGTGCGGACCTCGGTGCGCTTCGCGAACAGCGAGTCGGCCTCGTCGAACAGGATCAGTGCCTGCCCTTCTTCGGCCGCGTCGAACACCTTCGCGAGGTTCTGCTCGGTCTCGCCGATCCACTTCGACATCACGCGCGACAGGTCGATCCGGTAGAGGTCGAGCCCGAGCTCGTTCGCGATCGCACCGGCGACCAGGGTCTTGCCGGTGCCCGGCCCACCCTGGAACAGAGCGGTGAGGCCGCGCGACGTGGCCATCACCTCGTCGAAGCCCCAGGTGTCGTACACCATGCCGCGATGGCGGACGCGCGCGATCAGCTCGACGATGCTGTCCTGGATGTCGGCCGGCAGCACGATCTGCGACCAGTTCGAGAGCCGCGTCACCCGCGTCGCGACCTCGCCGAGCTTGGTCTCGAGGTGCTGGCGCATCGTATCGTCGATCGCCTTGTCGACGTCGGCCGGCGCGGCGCGAGCGACGGTCTCCACGATGCGATAGATCGTGCCGGCACCCACGGTGAAGCGCGCCGCGAGTGAATCGGGATCGCGCACCTGGAGGTCACGCTCCGAGAGCGCCTCGATCCACTGATCGGCGCGCTCGGTGACCGTCGAGGTCGGGAGCTCGATCAGCACGTAGCCCGGCTCCATCGGCGGATGGGCGTGCTGAGGCAGTCGGAGGGCGAGCGGGCCGGGATGATCGCGCAGCTGCTCGCGCACGACGCCGCGGGTCACCACGTCATCGGACGCCATCGTGTCGAGGCCATCGACGCACGGCAACCAGCCGCGGAGGTTGGCGTGCTGGAGCAGGTCCGCGAGGGAGGTGATGCGCTTCTCGCGGATCAGCATCGTGGCATCGATCGTGGCGAGCGTGCGGCCGGCCAGCTGCGCGAGCCCGGCGAGCAAGGTGCGGCGCCCGCTGCCGGCACGGCCCCGCACGACGATGCGGGCGGCGCCGGGCGGCGCGACCTCGAGGTCGGCGAGTGCGCGGTCGATCACCGCACGCGGCGCGAGGAAGCGATCCAGCGAGATCGCCATCGGGACGCGCGCGACGCCGCGCACGCCATCGTCGATCCGGTCCGAGCCGGCCAGCAACTTGATCACGATCGGATCGACGGTGAGTGGCTGGAACGGCCGCGCGCGATCGCCGGTGCGCACGAGCCCCTGCGCGACCAGCGGACCGTCTGGATCGAGCTCGCGAGACAGCTCGCGGCGGGTCACGCTGTCGCGCAGCAGCTGCCAGAGCAGGTGCTCGTCACAGCCCGAGCGTGCGGGATCGTTGGCCAGGATGCCGTAGAGCCGCGTGAGCTCGCCCCACAGCGTGGGCGCGGCGAGGTGCATCAGGATCAGCTCGCCGGTGGTGCTGATCCCGTGCTCGGCGCAGATCGCGTCGAGCGCTGACATCCCGGCCAACCTCGACCGCATGCGGCGCAGCTCGTCGAGGGCCTGTTCGGCCGCCTCGCTGGCCTCCTGCACGCGCGTCGTCGCGAGCCCGGTGCAGCGACCTGCGATCGCGAGCACCTCGGCCTCGAACGGCGGGCGATCGCGCGGCGAGAAGGCGATCCGGCCGGTGTCCCAGTCGCGCGCGATCGCGAGGGTGACGAGCGCCGTGACGGCCCGCCGATGGTACTCGAGCAGCGTCTGGTACTCGCCCGGCGAACACCGCCGCGGCGTGGAGCGCGGCGCGAGGCTCCGCAG
>JALZOI010000038.1 GCA_030857245.1 Myxococcota bacterium | reverse complement strand
CGACGCGACCGCGCGGCTCGCCGCGTCGATCGTGCCGCGCGCCCTCGGTGATGCGCCGGGCAAGGGCAAGCCGTCGTGGCCCACGGATGAAGCCGCCTGGGAGCTCGCACGCCGTGAGCTCCTCGAGCTGGCCGCGTGTCCGACGCCGGCTCAGCCGCAGTAGCGTTTGACGAGCTCGAACAGCCGCTCCAGCGCCACCGGCTTCTTCAAGCACGCCACGTACCCGGCGAGCTGCCCCTTGCCGCTGATCCGCGAGTCCGCCGTCAGCAGCACGACGGGTAGCTGGCACAGCGTCGCGTCGCGCAGCAGCTCGGCCATGAAGGCAGGCGCATCGACCGGGGCCATGTTCCAGTCGAGGAGGATCAACGAGACCCGCGTGGTCGGTCGCCGCAGCAGCGCGAGAGCATCGCCGCCATCGGTGGCCTCGAGCGTGGCGTAGCCGTCATCGGACAGCGTGTCGCGCAGCGACTCGCGGACGTCGCGATCGTCGTCGACGATCAGGATCGGCGCGCACGTCACGACGCGCCTCCCGGCTCGCCGCGGGGCAGCCGCACCGTGAACGTGGCGCCCTGGCCCGGCGCACTGACGACGTCGATCGAGCCGCCGCTCGCCGCGACGATCTGCCGGGCGATCCACAGGCCCAGCCCGAACCCGCCGAAGTCGCGGTTCTCGACGGCGCGCTCGAAGCGCTCGAAGATCCGCGCCTGCTCCGCGGCCGCGACGCCGATGCCGTGGTCGGTGATCCGGAACACCGCGGCGTCGCCACTCGTCCCGACCGAGAGCTCGACCGGCATGCCGCGCCCGTACTTCAGCGCATTGGCGACGAGGTTCGAGATCACCTGATCGATCCGCGAGCGATCCCACGTCCCGGTGACCGGCTCGGTGTGGACCGTGATCGAGCAGCCGGCCGACTCTGCCTGTTCGACGAACCGCTCGACGACATCGCGCACCAGCTCGTCGAGCGACACCCACTCGGCCTCGAGGTCGAGGCGGCCGGCGGTGATCCGCGAGACGTCGAGCAGCTCGTCGATCAGGCGCTCGAGCCGGGTGCCTGCGCGCGCGGCCTTGTCGAGCCGCGGCGCGAGGTTCGAGGGGACGACGCCGCGCCGGAGCTGGCGCTGCAGCGACTCGACGTGCATCAGCAGCGCCGCCAGCGGCGTCTTGAGCTCGTGACCGGCCGCGGCCAGGAAGTCATCGCGCACGCGCACGGCCTGCTGGAGCTCGCGATACAGCGCCGCGTTCTCGACGGCGAGGGCGGCGCGGTGGGCCAGCTCGACGAACAGCTCGAGGTCCGAGGTCGAGTAGTGCCGATCGGATTCGGCCCACCCCATCGTCATCGCGCCGAGCGGGGTGCCACTCGCGAGCAGCGGCACGATCACGAGCGACCGGATCGGGAGCTGGCGGAGCAGCTCGAGCTGCGTGGCATCGTGGGTGGCGCCACCGAGCAGCTCGGCGGGGATGCGCGGATAGAGCTCGGGTCGGCCGGTCCGCAGGACCTGCTGGAGCCCGCGCGGACTGCTCGTGGGCGGTGGGTACGCCTCGCGCACCCGCGCCGCCCACTTCACCTTCTCGGGATCGACGTGGGTGACCGCGAGCTGCCGGGTGGTGTCCCCCTCGACGAGCTCGACGGCGCACCAGTCCGCGAAGCGCGGGACGACGAGGGAGACCAGCTCGTCGAGCACCCGCTCGCGATCCAGCGAGGAGGCGAGCAGCGCGCTGGCCTCGTCGAGGAACGCCGCGCGCTCGGCCGCGGCCCGCTCGCGCTGCATCAGCGTCGCCCGGTCGATCGCGAGGGCGCACTGCGACGCGATGGCGGCGGCGAACTGGCGCTCCTCCTCGGAGAACGTCCGGGGCTGCGCGAACGCCAGCGTGATCACCCCGATGACCTCGCTCTTGACGCTGAGCGCGAGCACCATGCCCGCCTGGATGCCGGCCGCGAGCACCGGGTCGACCGCCGGGAAGCGCTCGACGATCGCGGCGCGATCCCCGAGGAACAGGTGCTCGCCGGTGCGGGCGGCCCACGTCGACGGGGCGTCGTCCGCGAGCGGGTAGGCCCGCGCGAGCTCGCCCGTGCTGCGCAGGGAGGCGAACGGCCGGAGCTCGTCGCCCTGCTTGACGTAGACCGTCCCGGAGTGAGCGCCGAACAGGCTGAGGCCCTGGTCGAGCACGGCGGCGCCGGCCTCGGCCATCGTCTTGACGCGGAGGAGGGCCGCGGTCGTGCCCTGGAGCCGCGCGGTGCGAAGCTCGGCGTTCTCGGCTCGCCGGCGCGCCTCGACCGCCTCGCGGAACAGCCGCGCGTTCTCGATGGCCATGCCGGCGCGCCGCCCGAGCTCCTCGGCGAGCTCGATATCGTCGGGCGTGTAGCTCCGGCCCGACACCGACATGCCGAACGTGAACGCGCCGATCACCTGCCCGCGGCCGAACAGCGGAACCGTGATGAACGTCGACGGCGAGACCCTGCGCAGGGCCGCCGCGTGCTCCGTGCTGCCGGCGAGGTTCGCCAGCATCCGCTCGTCGACGTGCGGCACGTAGACGGTCTGCCCGGACCGGACGGCGCTCAGCACGCTGTTGCTGCCGCCGAGCGTGGGCGGGTCGTCGCGTAGCTGCCGCAGCAGCGCCGCGTGCGCCGGCACGACGGAGCTCTCGGTGATCCGGCGGGGCGTGCCGTCGTCGTCGGTCACGAAGACGACGCAATCATCGGCGAGCTGGGGCACGACGATCTGCGCGAGCGCCTCGAGCGTCGCCGCGAACTGCAGCGAGCTCTCGGCCAGCACGCGTGACGCCTCGGCGAGCAGCCGCAGCCGCTCCTCGCCGGTCCGCAGCTGGCGCGGCATCGGATCTGAGGGATTGCTGGGCAGCTGGCTCGCCACGGTCATCCGACGTGCAAGTCCTGGGACAGGGAAGGCGGTGGTCGCGGTGCGAGCGCGGCGCTACTCGACGAGCACGGTGCCAGCCACCTTCGACGCGCCGATCTGATCGATGGCCTTGCGCAGGTTCCGGGTGGTCGAGCGGCGGGTCTTGACCGCGAGCACCACCGCGTCCGCGGCGTCGGCCATCAGGTTGACGTCGGCGGAGCCGAGCACCGGCGGGGCGTCGACGACGATATGGTCGTAGCCACCCATCCGCAGGCGCTCGATCGCGATCGCGAAGGCCGGGCCGTCGAGCAGCTGCGTCTTCTCGATCCGCGGATTGACGGCGCCGACGTGCAACCAGAGCTGCGGGATCTCGATCATGCTCCACGGCATCATCGGCTGATGGCGGTGGGCTGCGAGCTGTTCGGCGAAGCACCAGGGCGGCACGAACTTGAAGATGCCGCCGAGCTGAGGCCGGCGGAGGTGGGTCTCGACGAGCAGCACCTTGGCGCGCCCGCACTCGGCGAGGGCGAGGGCGAGGTTGACCGCCGTCGTGGTCTTGCCGTCACCGGCCTCGGGGCTCGACACGATCACGCACTGCGGGCGCCCGACCTCGAGGAGGTGGTGCCGGAGCACGCGGAACGACGCGGCGCGCTCGGAGTCGGGATCGATCACGAGGGCGAGCCGGCGATCGAGGGTCTCGTCGGGCAGGTGGTGCTGGGTCAGCCCGATCTCGGGCGCGGGACCGACGGGTGCGAGCGGCTGCTGCGAGCGCGCCTGCGCCGCCATCACCGCCGTCGCCTTGCCGAACAGCACGGCCGCGGTCTCGGGCTTGAGCGACTGCAGCGGGTTGTCGACGCGCGTGATGGCGGGATCCATGACGTCCCCGTCCTTCAGCGGAGCCATCGGCTGGGTGACCATGGGCAACGGAGCGTCGCCGAACTTGCCAGTGCGCTTGGTACTCACGAGGAGCCTCTCTTGGACTGCTTCGCGGGTTGTCCGGTGATCGGTGGGATCACGGCGAGGACCGCGATCCCGAGCTGGTCCAGATCGCTGCGGCGGTACAGCCGATCGTCGATGACGGCGAGGCCCACGGCGAGCCCGAGGCCGAGCCCGAGGAACAGGACCATGCCGGCCATCAGGAACACGGTCTTGCCGGGGCCCGAGGGCCGGACCGGGCGGAACGCGGGATCGATCTCGGCGAGCCGGCCGCCCGCCTCGGCGAGCTTCTGACTCGCATCGATCTGCGCGCGGAACACGCTGTTGGCGAGCGCCTCGACGCGTTCGCGCTGCTCGTTGACGATGCGGCGGAGGTCGGCGTGCTCGGTCTCGAGCTTGACGACCCAGTTGGTGCTCGCGTCACTGCTTGCCGAGTCGCCGCCCTTGCCCTTCTGGAGCGCCGAGATCTGGCTCTCGAGCTGCTGGATCTCCTTCTGGAGCTTCGCGCGGTCCTGGGGCGTCGCCGGCGCGACCATGACGTCGGCGGGGACGTTGCCTTCGGCCTGGCGCAGCCGCTGGAGCGCCACGGTAACGCGCTCCTGCGCGTTGACCACCGTCGGGTGCTTCGGCATGAACTTCGACTGCGCGTCCTCGAGGGCACGCTTGGCGGAGTTGACCTCGCGCTGGGCCTCGTCGACGTTGCGCTCGGCGGCGAGCCGCTCGGGCGACGGCGCGGCGATCCGGATCGGCGCGGAGTCCGGTGGGGCGTCGAGCCGGGCCTGGATTCGCTGGCGCTGGCGCTCGAGCGCATAGAGCTTGTTGTTGCCGGTGCCCGTCGGCTTCTGGTTGCGGATGGCGCGGATCGACGCGCCCTCGGTGTTCTGCTGGCTGCCGTCCTGCGCGAACTCGGGGTGCTTCGCGAGGAACTCGGCGAGCTTCTGCTCGATCGCGCGGAGATCTTTCTGCGCCTCGTCCTTCTGCTGGTTCGCGAAGTCCACGGTGTTCTTCGCCTGCTCGTTGCGCAGCTTCTCGTCCTTGTCCTGCAGCATCTTCGTCAGCTTGTCGGCGACGGCGCGGGCGCGATCGGGATCGGTGTCGACGAAGACGATGCGGAAGGCGTTGCCGCCGCGGACCTCGAGCTTGACGGCCTGGCGCAGCTTGTCGATCGCGACGTCCTTGTCGCGCTCCTCGGGGAACGGGTTCAGCGCGGGGTCCGCGACGATCCGCCCGAGCTGTTCACGAGCCAGCAGGAGCTCGCGATACTTGTCGCCGATGTTGCGCTGCGCGACCTCCTCGCGGTTCGGCGTGAGCAGCTGCGACTGGATGCGCTCCTGGTAGAACAGCGTCGACCACGACTGGTAGTTCTTGGTGCGGAGCATCGCGAACGCGAACGACAGGGCGCCGCCGACGACGGCGAAGGCGGCGATGAGCCACCAGTAGCGCATCGTCTTCCGCCCGAGATCGAGCAGGTGCTGCAGCCGGTCGCGCGGAGTCATCGTTGAGATCGCCATCGCAGGAACGATGGTACACGAGCGCGTCGAGCGCCACGTGCCTCCAGTGAGCCGACATGGTCGCCGGGGAATCCAGGCACATGGCCGAGGACCGGCAAGCCGAGGCGGGCGATGTCATCGGTGTCGTGGACGCGCGAGTCGAAGGCGCCGAGCAGCAGGGCGGCGCCGATCAGCGCACCGGTGCCCACGACGGCGAGCACCATCGCCAGCACGAAGCCCGATTGCTCGTGGCGCTCGGGGCGGCGCTCCTCGACGACGGCGAGCGTCGTGCCGAGGCCGGCGCGCGTGGACTGGTCCGCGACGGCTTCGGGGCTGGCGGCGATGAGTGCGAGCTGATCCTCGATGTGCTTCTGCTCCTGCGCGAGCGTGCTCAGGTCGACCGCGAGCGCGGAGGCCAGGCCGGTCCTGCCCAGCTTGCGTGCCTCGGCGACGGCGGTCTGCTTCATCGTGATGGCGGTCGTGACGTTCGTCAGCCGCTCGGTCATGCCGGTGCGCATCAGTTTCACTTCGCGTGCCAGTGCCTCGGCGACCTGTCGGCGCTGCTCTTCATGGGTCTCGATGACGATGCTCGCGAGATCGTGGACGATCTCGAACGCGAGATCGGGGTCGCTCTCGAGCACCGTCAGCCCGATGCGCGCGGACTTCTGAGCGTTGGATTCGGACTCGTGGTAGTGGACGAACGAGTTCTTCCAGATCTCGACCTCGGTCTGCTCGCGGAGCTCGCCGAGCGCGTACTGGGGACCGAGCGTGTGGCGGAGGCGGTGGAGGTTGCGCTTCTCGATGAGCTTCAGCAGCTTGGCGTCAGGCATCAGCACCGAGGCGACGTACTCGCGGAGCTCGCCCATCGGCACGCTGCTCTGGCCGGTCAACGGGCCCTCGCGGAGGGCGAGCACGACGTCGGCCTCGTAGATCCGCTCCTTGGTCGCGAGCTTGTAGATGACGGCGCCGGTGATCAGGATCGCGAGGGCGAGCACCGGTAGCGGGTTGACCGCGAACCGGCGCTTGATCCGCTGCAGCTCGGTGACGAAGCCGAGCCGCGTCGGTTCTTCCGACTCGTACCAGCCATCGCCAAGCTTCGGACGCTTCATCGCAGCTCCTCGCCGGTAGCACCGGCCGCGCCCGCGAGGACGTCGTGGAGGGCCGCCGCGCTGGCCTCCCAGCCGCCGCGGGCACCGAGCCGCGCGACGTCCGCCGGCTCGTACGGCGTCGCGAGTGCGTGCGCGAGTGCCACGCCAAGCGGTTTCGGGTCACGTGGCGCGACGAGCGCGCCCAGGATCGGGCTCGTGATCAGGTCGGGGATGCCGCCGACGCTCGTCGCGACGACGCGGCGGCCGCAGGTGAGGGCCTCGAGGACGACGTTCGGCGTGCCCTCGGCGTGGCTCGGGAGGACGAGCACGTCGCACGCTGCCATCCAGGTCGGGATCGAGGCGAGCGGCTGCGGGCCGACGAGCCTCACGCGATCGCCGTAGCGGGCGACGGCGGCCTCGAGCGCGGGCTTCGCGGGGCCGCCTCCGACGATGGCGAGCGTGCCGCGGCCGACCTCGGCCCAGGCCGCGACGAGATCGAGCACGCCCTTCTCGGCCTTGAGGTTGCCGACGTAGAGAGCGAGGGGCCCGTCGGGCAGGCCGAGCTCGCGGCGCGCGGCGGCGCGATCGCGGACGCGGAACAGCTCGCTATCGACGCCATTCATGACGATCGCGATGCGGTCGCGCGGCACGCCGAGCGCGACGACCTCGTCGGCAAGCGCGCGGCTGACGGCGACGACGCGGGTGGCGCGAGACAGCGCCCAGGCGGTGAGCCGGCGCGGGCCCGGCAGCTTTGCGATCACGTTGATGTCGGAGCCGTGGAGCTTGACGACGGACGGAATCCCGAGCAGGCGCGCTGCGATCACGGCCGCGAAGCCGTCGGGGTAGGCCCACGATCCGAGCACGACATCGACCTTGCCGCGATAGGCGGCGAGTCGCGGCGCGATCGAGGCGGCATACAGCGGGCCCCACGTGATGTGAGCGAGGCGGGGCACGAACAGCGTCCGTGGATGCGTGACCTCGATGCCGTCGATGCGCTCGCGGCGCGGCACCTGCGCCAGCTTGCCCGCGCTCGACCACCGCGCCAGCAGCCCCGATCCCGGGAACCACGGCAACGTCGCCATCACCTCGAGCTCGCAGCGCCGCGCCAGCGCCGCAAACTGCTGCCGATTGAAGGGCGCCGAAAGCGGCTCTGCCGCATTCGGAAAGATCTTGGTGATGGCGAGAACGCGCATCTAGCTCCGCCCCCTCATCGTCAGAGGCCCGCTCCTTCGTAGCGCCGCTGACATCTACACCCCGCCTCTGACGCGCGCCCCCCACGACCCTGCGGGATGGCGCCCGCAACGCGTCTGAGGTGGGGCCCGTTGGTGCCGACGCTCACGTCGATTACAGGTTGAAGACCTTGTCCATCCGCAGCAGCTTGAAGATCGCGAGCGGCTGGTCGCGGGCGCCGGAGATGTTCACGGCACCGCCCGCGCCGCGCACGCCCTTGTAGAGCTTGACGAGGGCGGCGACCCCCGAGCTGTCGATCAGGTCGAGCGAGCCTAGATCGACGAGCACCTTCCCGGGCTTCGCCGCGACGATGCGGTCGATCTCCTCGGCTAGCGCAGGGGCGGTGTTGATGTCGAGCGACCCGCGGATGGTGAGCGTCGTCTCGTTGGTGGTCCGCTGGACCTCGAATGGCGTGGGCACTTCAGCTTCTCCCGGCTCCGGTGGCGGCTTGCGGCGTCGTCAAGCGCTTGCACAGGCGCCACAGATTTGGCGGGCCTGGTACGTAGGTCATCTCGTCGAGCATCGTCTTGGCGATGTGGATCCCCATCCCGCCTTCGGGAAGGCTCTCTTCATCGAGCTCGGACGGTAGTGGCGCGACCCCATCGATGTCGAAGGGGTGTCCGGTGTCCCTCACCTCGATCACGAGCTCCTGCTCGTCCGGGGTGATGACGATCTCGATCCGACCGCCGCCCTTACGTCGGTAGGCGTGGATCGCAACGTTGTTGAAGATCTCCATGAATGCCGAGACGACCGCGGTGTCGAACGGGTGCCGGACGTCGTGCGAAAGCGGGTCGTTCGGGTCGCGCTGCACCGACGCCGACACGAGCCGAGCAGCCTCGGCGACCACTCGCACCGCGATTCCGCGATATCGCAACGTGCCTGGCACGCTGAGGCGGATCGTGGGTGCCATCTGCGCAGCAGGATAACCAGACCGCGAGCCTCACGGGAAGTCTCGTTGCGGCGGCAAGCGCGATTGCACCGTAAGGAAGACGCTAGGGCGCCTTCGAGTAGAACCGCCCACACGCACGCGTGTTACTCTGAACGGGTGTTGCGCAGCGTTCGTATCGCCAAGCGGGCGATCGACGTCGCGGGAGCGGCGCTGGGTCTCGCGATCACCGCGCCCCTGATGCCTTTCATCGCGGCGGCGATCTATTTCGATTCGCCAGGACCGGTGCTGTTCCGACAGCGCCGGGCCGGCAGCCTCAAGTCCATCCGCAACGAGGGCGGCGTCAAACATCTGCAGTTTGACGAGTTTGAGATGCACAAGTTCCGGACCATGGTCACGGACGCTGAGGCGAAGACCGGTGTGGTCGTCGCGGGCGCCGACGACCCGCGCATCACACGCGTCGGGCGGTTTCTTCGCAAGTCGCGCCTCGATGAGCTGCCGCAGTTCTGGGACGTGCTCCGCGGCAAGATGTCGATCGTCGGACCTCGGCCGGAGCGCCCGGAGCTACTCCAGAACCTCTCGTACGCAATCCCGCTCTTCGAGGAGCGGATGCGCGATGTGAAGCCGGGCATCACGGGCCTCGCGCAGATCTCCCTCGGGTACACCGGCTCGATCCCGGAGGGCAGCGAGATCGCGAAGCTCGCCTCGACGCTGCAGAATCCGTGGCAGCTCGAGGAGACCAAGGGTTCGCTCGCGGACGATATGCGAATCAAGCTGCTCTACGACCTCGCGTACACCGCATCACTCGAGCGCTTTGATACGTTTCTACGCACCGAGCTCGGCATCATCTTCAAGACGCCGCTCGTCATGCTGAAGATGACCCAAGGGCGCTGAGCCCGCCGAGCATGCTCGTGAGCGGCTGCTGGGCAACGCGCACGAACAAGCCGGACGGCAGGAACGCGCTTCCGGGCCATTGCACGCTGGTCGGCCGCTTCGCGTGCTCCTCCGCCGCAGCCCAGTACGCCGCGAAGAAGTCGCCGCGGAGCCGCTGGTAGAGCGACCGCAACGTCGCGCTCCTCGTATGCGCGGCGGGTGCCGTGGTGGACTTCGACTTGATGGGGGCGGCGTTCGGATCCTGCGCGAGGACGGTGTCGACGCCGAGGCAGGGGCCCGGGTTCTCGGCTTCGATCGCCGCGATGGTTTGCTGAACGTCGAGCTGTCGGTCGGCGGCGCTCATCGACGCGTACGCGGGCAGCGGTGCGAGGTCGATCGGATATGCGGTCGTGTAGTGCGCGGGGTTCACGCTGTCCCCGCGACGCCCGCAGCGTCGCTGCGCGCGTCGATCGATCCAGTGGCCGACCAGCTTCTCGCCGAGGGCGAGTGCGCGCACCGAGGACGCCCCGGGCCAATCGTACGGGCTCGGCACCAGGTGTTCCTTCGTGCCGTGCGCGAGGATGTAGCGGAGGCGATCCCGCTGCGCCTCGTCGTCGAGCACCGGGATGATCGACGCCTTGCGTGACCACACCTTCCCTCGGACGCCGTTGACCTCCTGCGCCGCCTTGGCGACGTTCGAGTGCACGTACTGGAGGAAGCTCGCGAGCGCCTTCGCATCACATGGCGTGACCAGCGCATGCCAGTGGTTCGACAGGAACGTAAACGCGTGCAGCATGACGGGATACAGAAACAGCGCGCGCGCGATGATCGCGAGGATGCGCGCATTCAACTCCGGGCTCGGCCGCAGATGCAGGCGCTCTGCGTTCGTCCGCAACGTGACCTCGACCAGCGTGTCTGGTGGAATGAAGCGCGGCACTTTCGGCATGCCGCGCCCTTTCCGCAAGTCCTGTGCGCAGAGTCGCCGTGAACAGATCCCAGGGGTTACACGGCGCTTCGTCCGGCGCTCGGACAGCGTCCGCCGACATGCGGACAACCTCCCGGACACCAGCGTTCCCAGGGCCTCAGACACCAAGCGCTTTCGTGAGGTCTGCTACGACGAGTAGCGCCTCAGAGATGTTAGTTCGGGTGGTAGTTCGAGCGCTTCGTCCGGCGCTCGGACAGCGTCCGCCGACATGAGGACAACCTCTCGGACACCAGCGTTCTCAGGGCCCGTTCTAAGGACCTCAGACACCAAGCGCTTTCGTGAGGTCTGCTACGAACGAGTAGCGCCTCAGAGGTAGTAGTTCGATTACTCGAGGCGCTCGCCCGGAGGGCGGAGGTAGTGGTGGCGTACGTCGACAACCGCGCTGTCGCGAATCGTCGGCGGCTCGATCAGCACATCCTTTGCATCGATCCGGACGGGCTCGGGGGTCGCGAACATCGGCGTCTTTGTGACCGGCGCGAGGCGGGCGGCGAACGTCGTGTAGATCTCGCGAGCCGGCTTGGTCCACGCGGTGATCGCGCCACCACCGCCATACGAGATCACGGCGGCGGCGACCTTCTCGATGGTCGCGGCGGGCAGCTTCGAGCCAACGTTGACGAATGCGGGATTGGGCACGGCACTCGTGTCGAACAGCTTCGTGAGCCCCTTCGCGGCGCCGACGGGTGCGAACACTGCGTGCGCGGTCTTGACCGCCGCAACCTCGGCGACCGCGGCGGTGAGGTCGGGCTTGCCCACGCGAGCGCCGAAGAAGCCCGCGTCAACCTCGCTCTCGAGCATCGCGTGATCGACGAAGCTGCCATCACTGCACCCACTCGCGATGAAGGCCAGCTTCTTGGCCCTGAGCTCCTGCATGGTGACCCCGGCGCGCGCATACAACGCCCATGGTCGGGTCACGGTGCCGCCGATCGTCGCGGTCGCGAGGAGCTTCCAGCCGAGGTTCGTCGCGTAGCAAGGGCCATCGACGACGGCGAAGTCCACCTGGTCCTTCTTGAGTGCGGCCAGGTTGGCGTACGAGCGTGCATCGACCTGAACGCCGGCATTCTGCTCGATCGCCTTCGCGAGCGCTTGCACGTACGCGAGGCGCGATGTCGAAGTCCCGAACTCGACGCTCGGCGCATAGATCGCGACCGTGATCCGCGGCTTCGGCTGCGCCTCGACCTCACGTGACAGACCCGCGAGCGCGACGAACGCCGTGACCGTGATGACGAAGCCGGACGTGCGCCTCACCATCCGTAGATCCTCTTCTTGGCTTCGATCCACTTCTGCAGCTCGCGACTCTGTACGCCCCGTGCACGCGCACGCTGCCAGTGTTCGTAGGCTTCCTTCGAGCGGCCGAGTTGGTCATAGATGATGCCCAGGTTGACGAGCGCTTCCGGCGGCGTGCCCGCCATGCTCTCGAGGGTGGGGACATCGGCTTTGCCCAGCGACAGCGCCGCACGATCGAGCGAGAGCCGGCGACGCGCGTCGGCGGACGTCGCATAGCGCTCCGCGAGCTGCAGCGACTTGGCGGCAGCGCCTCGCTGGCCAGCGCGCCACTGATCCACCGCGATCGACTCCCAGATCCCAGCGAGGAGCTCGCGGACCTTGTCGCCCCCTTCCGGCTCGAGGCGGCTCAGCTCGGCCGCAGCCTGCTGACGGGCGGCGAGCGTGCCGTTGCGGTACGACGCGTACGCGGCGAAGAACGCGCCGCCAATCTTGCCGTACGGCGCCTTCAAATAGCTGCCCTGGTTGCCCTTCGCCCCGAGTGTCTTGAACGACCGTGATGCCTCGACAGTGCGGCCGGCTTCGAGCTGTGCGAGTGCCGTCGAGAACTCGAGCGCGAGCGCCTCCGTTCCCTTCAACACCCCCGGATCGCGCGCCGCACGCTCGAAGTCACTGCTGGCATCGGCGGGCTTGCCGTCGCGGAGCAGCTTCCAGCCGCGCCGGAACAACGCGAGCGCGAGGTTGCGCTTCGCCGGCCCTCCAACTGCGAGGTCCTGGCCGGACGTCTGCACCGCGATCTCGAGCTTGTCGACCGCGCCGGCGAGATCGACATCCCACGTGAGCGGCGCCCACTCCGTGTAGATCTCGGCAAGAGCGAGCGTCGCATTCGCCTTGCGTGCTTCTCTCTCCGCGATCGCGAACGCCTCGACCGCTCGCTTGGCGTCGGGCTTGCCACACAGGTAGCTGCGGGCCAGGAGGCGGGTCCGCACGACCACGTCGTGGCCCCGCAGTGCCTCGAGCTTGACGAGGTGCTGTCGTGCCGTATCGCACTCGCCGCGTCCGATCGCGAGGACGGCGAGGTTCGTGATCGTCACCGGCGACGTCGGATCGATCGGCAACGCCTCCTCGAGGAGCGTCTGCGCGAGCTTGCCGTCCTTGCCGGCCTCGAACGCTTGTTCGTTGATGGTGAGGACGAGCGCGCGCTGGATCGTGACGTCGGTCGGGCGCAGCTGCTGCGCTGCCTCGAAGCGCTGGCGGGCTTCGCGCAACCTGCGCTGGTTGAACAGCGCCTTGCCGGCAATCGACAGCATGCCAGCGCGGGCTTCCACGGGCGCATTCGCGAGCGCCGAGCTCGCGATCACGCGATCGGTGAGTGCGACCGCCTGGGCGTCTTGCTTGGCCTCGAGGTACGCGCCACCGAGCTCCAGCGCAAGCTCGGAGCTGTCCGGGTTCGCGGCCAGCGCCGTGGTCAGCTTGTCGATCGCGAGCGCGAGATTGGCGCCCGCGCCGGACGCCGGTGCGGGCAACCGGCGGTACGTCTTGCCGAGCCGGATCGACAGCTGCACCTGCTCGTGGAGCTGGTTCGCCTTCAGCAGCCGCTCAGCGCGCAGGTACTGCTCGAGCGCGGTCTTCCAGTCCCGATCGGCGAAATAAGTGTCGCCGAGCAAACGAAAACCCCGGGCCTCTGAGGTGCGGAGCTTCGTGAACTGGACCGCCGCGCCCCGCGCTTGCTTCGTCAGCTTGCGCGCGAGGTACGCGGTGCCGAGGTTGAACCAGGCCGAGCCTTGCGCGTCGATGCGCATGGGCTGCGCGACGATCCGCTCGCAGACGGTCACCGCCTGGTCGAAGCGATTCATGCCGGTGTACGCGGCGCACAGGCCATTGTCCGCGTTGACGAGGGCGCCCGGACGCTTGCCGAGGCGGCGATGGATCGTCTCGAACTGCGCCGCGGCCTTGCCGTACAGCTGCTGGGTCCGCGCTTCGTCGCCGGCCGCGATCGCGAGCCGGGCAGTCGTCAGGTAGGCGAACCCGAGGTGCAACCGCGGCAGCACGTCGCCCTGCTCGAGGTCCGCGGGACGGTTCGCGAGGTACGCCTCGTACGCGGCGATCGTCTTCACGGGATCGCGCGTCGCGTAGTACTCGCCGAGCAACTGCTGGTTCGTGAACGCTTGCGGCCGCAGCGAGACCACCCGCGCGGCGACCTCGACGGCATCCTGCCGGCGGTCGAGCTGCCAGAGCAGCAGCGCCTCCTGCTCGAGCAGCTCCGGCGCATTCGGATAGCGCGTCTTCGCCTTCCCCAGGAACGCGAGGCCGCCCTCGAAGTTCCGCACGATGATGAAGATCGCCGCACGCTTGCCGTACGCCTCTGCGGACACCTGTCCGGGCGCCTTCGCGATCGCGCGATCGAACGCGGCCGCCGCCTTCTGCCACTGGCCATCCTCGAACAGGCGATCGCCATCGCGGAGGTCATCCTGGACCGCTGCCAAGGCTGATGTCGGCACGGCCGCACCCAGCGTCGCGCACGCCACGACGACCGCGATCAGGACCTGCTTCAATGGATCCTCCCGACGATCATCGTGATGTCGTCCTTGCGCGGTGCGCCGCCGAAGAAGGTCGTGGCGTCGGCAACGATGGCATCGCGCATCTCCCCCGCATCGAGCGCGGCGGCCTTGCGCACGGAGCCGCGGAACCGCTTCTCGCCGTACTCGTCACCGAGCTCGTTCTCGCACTCGACGATGCCGTCCGTGTACCAGACGATCACATCCCCTGGGACGAGGTCGGTGGTCTTCGCGTCGTAGCGCGAGGTCCGGTCATCACCGAGCCGGTTGCCGCGGATCATGAGCGAGCCGAACTCGCCCTTGCCCTCGCCGGCGCGGAACAGGTACGGGAAGTTATGGCCGGCGTTCGCGTACGTGATCGTGCGCGCCCGGGTATCGACGATCGACGCGAAGCACGTCATCACGAAGCGCCGCTGCGCACTCTCGTAGATCGCGTGGTTCATGATCTCGAGCAGGCGGGTCACCGTCACGTCATCACCGTGGATGTGCCGCGCGACATCGCACGCCGCCTTCGCCGCCGCCGTGATCATCGCCGAGGGGACGCCGTGCCCGGTCACGTCGCCGATCACGAGGAGGTACTTGTCCGAGCCGAGCTCGCTCCAGGTCCACCAGTCACCGCCGGTCTGCGCCGCGGGCTGGTAGAAGCCGGCGAACTTGAGACCGCCCTTGTCGACGGGGTCGCTCGTCGGGACCAGCGTCTCCTGGATGGCCTTCGCGACCTCGAGCTCCTGCTCGATGCGGGCCTTCTCGGCGGTCTGTAACAGCAAGATCTCGATCTGATCCGCCATGAAGTTGAAGTTCTCGCCGAGGAAGCCGATCTCGTCCGACGAGCTGACCTCGACTCGCGCGTTGAGATCGCCGCGAGCGATCTGGTCGGCCTTCCACGCCAGCTGCTTGATCGGCCGCGAGATCGACAGCCCCTGGAAGATCGCGAGCAGGGTCCCGATCAGCACGAACAGCGCACCGACGGCGCCGGTGTAGAGCACCGCACGGGTCGAGGCGGCCGCCTTCTGCGCCGCCGCCGCCTCTGCGAACTGCGCGATCGGAGCGAGGTCGTAGCCGAGCACGACGTAACCCTGCCGCGCGTCCGGGCGCTCCGCCGCGATCGCGCCGGCGGCGGTCGGGGCGGCATCCACGAACACCGGCAGCGCGAACATCCGGTAGTGCGCGCCGTCGGCGGTCACGTCGAACTTCACGAGGGCAGGGCCGTTCGCGGCGGCGGCCGCCGTCCAGGCCGCGAGCGCCTGGTTCCAGGTCGTCATCGTGAGCTGTCCGAGTGCCGGACCGAGCGGCTCGTGGTTGCCCTGGAGGCACTCGAGCTTGGCGCCCTCGAAGCAGTGGGCGATCAGGTTCTGATCGAGGTCGAGGACGAAGGCGAGCTTGAGGCCGAAGTCGCGGTTGCCCTCCTCGTCCTGGGTGTCCTGCGCGACGGTCTCGCGGACGAGCGACACGATGTCCGGATCGCGGCCGCGGTCGATCAGCAGCTGCTGGACCGCGCGGGCGAAGAGCGGGGTCCCGATCTCGCCGAGCGTCTCGCGACCGCGGCTGAACAGCTCCTGCTGGCGGTGGGTCGTATCGTCGAAGACGCGGCGGATGTTGACGACGTTGAGCGCCCCCGACCCGACGACCGTGACCACGATCAACAGTGTCGTCGTCAAGATCATCTTGACGGACAGGCTGGCGCCGCCACGCCGGCGTCCCCCCTGGCTCGTCTCGGACCCCATCGGCCCCGGAGATTATGCCAGCCCCGGGTGAACTGCTACCATTCGCGGGTGGCGCCCGCCGACCAGCCCGCACCTGCGCTGCAGCAGTTCCTCACCGAATTCAAGCGGGTCGCGAACGCGATCGTCGACAGCTACTTCATCGTCGATACGGAGCGGCGGATCGTCGACTTCAACCGTGCGTTCTTCGCGCTGCTGCCGCGTCAGGTCGCGCGCGGCCTCAAGGGCAAGCACTGCTACGAGGTGCTCGAGCTCAACATCTGCAAGACCGAGTGCATCGCGCAGCAGTGCTGGGTGGACAACCGGCACGTCCGGCTGGACGAGATCTCGGGAGCGATCGTCGGCGAGGCGCAGAAGCTCCGGTTCATCCTGTCGGCGGTGCCGATCACCGATGAGCGCGGCGTGCACGTCGGAGCGCTCGAGATCCAGCGCAACGTCACCGATGAAGCGGTCGTGCAGGTGAAGTATCAGGAGATGCTCGAGACCGAGGCACGCGAGCGGGAACGGCTCGCCAACCAGGTCCGGGCCCGGACGAAGGAGCTGCTCGAGACCAACCAGCTCCTGCTGAAGACGCAGAAAGAGCTGCTCGCGTACAAGAAGGGCCTCGCCGTCTAGACGGCGCGCGGCGCCATCAGTCGCGTAGCGGATGTACCGCGGCGCACCAGCGGGTCGAGCCTCAGACGCCGATCGCCGGCTGCCCGCGCAGCGGGCGTATGAGAGCCTACAAAAGAGCGGGGTGTCTGAGGTGATCCGGAGGTGATCGGGCACCGAGCCGAAGGCGGGCGGCTGGGTATCCTGCCGGCATGGCGGAACATCGCGCGACCATCGAGTGGGAGACGGCGGCTACCGCGGCGGACTTCGTGAAGGGGCGGTACTCGCGCGAGCATGCGTGGAGCTTCGATGGCGGCGTGACGGTGCCGGCGTCGCCGTCGCCCTCCGTCGTCGCGGCGCCGTGGTCGAACGTCGCCAGCGTCGACCCCGAGGAGGCGTTCGTCGCCGCCGTCGCGAGCTGCCACATGCTGACGTTCCTGTACGTCGCCGCCAAGGCCGGCTTCGCCGTCGCCGGGTACCGCGACGTGGCCGTCGGCGTGATGACGAAGAACGAGCGCGGCACGCCGTGGATCAGCAAGATCACGCTGACCCCCGACATCATCTACTCGGACAAGATCCCGAGCGCCGCGGAGCTCGACGCCCTGCACCACGCCGCACACGAGGGCTGCTTCATCGCCGCGTCGATCAAGACCGAGGTCGTGATCGCTACCCCGTCCTGACGCGGCATCTCCGTCCTCCGTCCGCTACGCTTCGACCACCCGCGCCGCGCCGCACACCTTCGCGGTCGGTCCGCACGGCGCGTCGCCGGCCTACTTCGTCAGCACGAGATACGCGAGCACGCCGATCGCCGCCACGAGCACCGCGATCAGCACGAACACCAGGGCGTTCGACTTCGACGGCGCCTCGCGGTACGCGGGGTTCGCCCCCGGCGCCGAGAAGCCGAAGCTGTTGCCGGGCATGGCCTGGCCGCCCGAGAGCTGGCCCGGCGGCCGGCTGCCGCTCAGCTGCGGCCGACTCGGCGGCTTGCGCCCACCATGCGGCCCGCTCGCGAACCCCGGCATCGGCGGCTGCGTCCCGCCCTTCTGGATCGACGGCAGCGACGGCACGCTCGGCTTGGTCGTCCCGGCGACGTTCGGCTGGCTCGCGCGCGATCGCACCCTCTTCGAGTCGCCATCGTGGCTGCGGAGGTCGCGCATCGCGCCGTTGACCTTGTCGGGCTCGGCGAGCTTCTTCTGGTTCGACAGGAACGCGAAGTACGAGTCCGGCATGTCGTCGAAGTCCATCACCAGATCGCACTCGTCGCATCGGCACGTGGGCGGCTCGTGCGGCGGCGGCCCCATGTCGACGGCCTCGACGAGCAGGACCTTCTCCTCGTCACACTCGGGACAGAAGTACGGGACGTAGAAGCTCTTGACGACGCCACTGCCGGTGAAGTTGTTGACGAGGTTGATCTGCGCGACGATCGACGGCGAGCACTCGACGAGCACCGACCGCGTCCCGTTGGTCTCGAGCTTCGAGAGCCAGTTCACCCAGTCGCGCACGCCGCACGAGTTGATGCGCTCGACCTCGCCGAGATCGATCACCGCCGTGCCCGTCGGGATCTTGTCGACGAGCTCACCGAGCTCGTTGTCCTCGTCGATGACGCCGCCGAGCTTGACGTAGCTCATGTCACCGCGGTGCTGCACCGCCGCCTGGAACTTTTGGCTCATCGTGCCTCCGCCACGTAACGACGGTAGTCCTGATTACACCACAACCCCATAAGCTGCCGCACGGCCAACTCTACTTTGTCGACCTGGCCCGATCCAGGCAGCCTCCAGCGGTTTCGCGCGCGCCATGTAGGCGGATGTCGGGCTCACGGACCGGGGACGGTGAGGATGTCGCGCAAGTGCTGGTAGTCGTCCGAGAGATAGAACCGCACGAGGTCCGGCCCACCGAGCACCGACCCGAGCGCGACGGTGGCGTCGTGGGACTCGAGCTTCTCGCCGGTCATCCGCGCCACCATCCAGATCGCCGCCGAGAAGTCATCGCACGCGACCAGGCCTGCCCGCTTGGCGAGCGCGAGCATGCCGTCGATCCAGGCACCGGGGTCGACGTCGCGCGCCCCCGCGTGGCGCTCGAGCACGCTCGCTGCCTCGTCACTCGCCTGCTCCACGAGATCGGCCGCCTGCCCCGAGAGCTGGGTCGCGTCGCTCGAGATCACCGCGCGGAGCAGCTGCGCGAGCTCCCGGCGCTGGCGTGCGCCGACCTGCAGCAGGGTCGCGTAGCCGCCGCGGATCGCCTCGAACGCGTAGCCGAGCAGGAACCGCAGCGCCGGGTCGGACTCCGCGAGCAGCGAGCGATCGATCACGAGCAAGCGGCGGGGGTACGCCGTCACGGCGGCGAGCCCGGGCACCTTCTCGCCGATGAAGATCTCGGCGTCGGTCTGGTACATCGCGCTGATCTCGTGCGCGAGCCGCAGCACGCGCCCATCGCTCGCGCCGTCGGCGGGGACGAGGTTCGTCCCGAGCGATGGCTGCGCGACCATCGCCGACAGCTCCTGCGCGAACACCTCGAACACCTCGCCAAGGGGTTCGCGCGCCGCCCCCGTCAGCAGATAGCGGTCGCGCTGCTCGGCATCCAGCGCGCGCCGCAGCGGCGCGGTCAGCCGCACCGCCCGCAGCCGCTGCGAGGTCAGCCGATCCGTCTCCTCGGCGAACCCCAGCAGGTCGAGGGCGGTCAGCACGCGCGTCGCGCGCTCGATATCGCCGAGCCGGTTGTAGAACGACGCGAGCAGGCGGTACGCCGGCGCGTGGTGGATGTCGCGCTCGAGCACCTTGCGGAGCTCGCCGATCGCGCGCTGCGGATCATCGACCGCGTAGATCTCGGCGAGCGCCACGCGATCACTCGCGCCGTCGGGCTCGACGTTGAGGATCCCGCGGTACGCCTCGATCGCCGCCGGGCGATCGCCCGATGCCAGCAAGATCCGCGCGAGCCCGCGCTGCAGCGGCACCGCGGCGCGCGGCCCGCCCTGCGCGATCGCGGCGTGCGCGGCCTCGAGCAGCAGCGTCTCGGCCTGCCGCTGATCTCCCCCGTCGGCGGCGCGCCGCGCGAGCACGAGCGCGGGCGGCGCGTACCCCGGATCGTAGTCGATCGCGCGCCGGTACTGCGGCGCCGCCGAGCGCGGATCCCCCGCGGCGTCGAGGATCCGCCCCTTGTAGTAGTAGTAGCGCGCGAGCGCCTCGGCCGACAGCGGCTGCCCGGGCGCGGTCGCGAGCTCGATCACGCGATCGATCGACGTCCGCGCGTCGCCGTGCTCCCCGACCAGGAAGTACTGCTGCGCGAGCAGGTAGTACGCATCCTGGTGCGACGGCTCGCTCTGGATCACCTCGCGGAGCACCGCGATCGCGCGCGGAGGCTCCATCTCGCCATCGGCGTGGATCAGCGCCCGTCGCATCTGCGCGGCGAGCCGGTCAGCGGGCGAGGCCTCGCTCGACGCCACGAAGTGCTCGATGGCCGCGATCGAGTCCGACCAGTGCCGCATGTCGGCGTGGAAGTCGACGATCGCCGACAGGATCGTGAAGTCGCCGGGCGCGAGCTCGAGCGCCTGGCGATAGAGCTCGGAGGCGCCATCGAGGTCGCCCTCGCGCTCGCAGATCGCCGCCCGCGCGACGTGCACCCGCGCGAGCAGCGGGCCGGCGTCGTCGCGCTTCTTGTACAGCTTGTCGAGCTCGCGGTAGGTCGAGTCGAAGTCCCAGACCTCGGGCTGCTCGCGCGCGAGCGTGCCGAGATCGTCGAGCGCCGGGCTGTTGGTCGGCTTGATCTCGAGCGCGACGATGATGCTCTCGGCCGCGCCGCGCGCATCCCCGGTCATCCGGGCGACTACGCCGCGCTTGCGATAGAAGTCGCTGCGCTGCGTCGGGTCGCCGTCGCGCATCGCCTTCTGGGCGAGCGCGTTGGCGATCTCCTGCGCCTTCGCCCACGAGGCCTGCTCGAAGTGATGCTCGAACAGCGACTGGTTCGCCGGCAGGCAGTCGGCATCGATCTCGAGCGCGCTCTCGTAGAAGTGGATCGCGCGCTCGCTGTCTCCGAGCTGCTTCTCGAAGATCCGGCCGATCTGCGCGAACACGCCGGCGCGCTCCTTGTCGTCCTGCCACAGCTTGACCTCGAGCTCGAGCGTCTCGATCACGCGCGGCCACTCCTCGCGCCGCCGGTAGAGGTCGCGCAGGCCGTGGACCGCCGGCAGGCACGCGGCCGACGTCTTGATCGCCGCGTCGTAGTAGCGGATCGCGTCCTGCTCGCGACCGAACTTCGCCTCCATCACCGAGCCGCACCGGAAGTAGAGCAGCGCCTTCGTCGTGCGATCGTTCGTGACCTTGATCTGCTTGCGCGTGACGTCGATGAACTCCGCCCAGCGCTCCGTGGATTCGTAGATCCGGCCGAGCGACTCGAGCGCCTCGCGGTTCTCGGGCTCGAGCGCGAGGACCTTCTGGTAGTGCTCGGTGGCGGTGTGGACGTCGCGCGCGCCCTCCTCGGAGACCCGCGCGATCCGCTGGAGGAGCTCGATCGAGTCATCGCCGTGCGCATGCTCGAGCCGCATCTTGAGCAGCTCGACGAGGCCATCGCGATCCTGCGCGTCCTCGTAGTAGCGCTCGAGGGTCGCCGCGGTCGCGCTGTCGAGCGGATCGAGCGCGAGCAGCTTGCGGTTGAGCCGCATCGACTCTCGTTGATCCGCGTGGCTCGCCGCCAGCGCCGCGGCCGCCCGCAGCGCCTCCGCCTTGCGCGTCGCATCGCGCTGGGTCTCGGCGCGCTTCTCCCACCCCGCGATCAGCGGCTCGAAGTTGCCGCGCTGCCGGCACAGCTCCTCGAGGACCCTGACCGCCGGCGCGGGCTGCGAGTCGACCTCGAGCACCTTCTGGTACGACGCGATCGCCTCGTCGACCTGGCCCAGGAAGTTGAGCTGCACGTTGCCGCGCCGCGAATACAGATCGCCGAGCCGGTACGTGCGCGAGTGACCGCCCTCGACGTGCGCGATCGCGTTCTCGTAGAGCTGCATCGCGGCGGCCCAGCGCTCGGCCTTGTAGCAGACGCGCTCCATCGCGGTGAAGACCTCGCGGTTCGTCGCGTCGGCCTGGAACGACGCGGCGTACGCGGCGAGCGAGCCGTCGACGTCGCCGCGGTTGCTGCGCAGCGTCGCCACGCGTGCGAACAGGGGGCCGCGCTTCAGCGGCTCGGTCTCGGCCTCGGCGCGGGTCTCGAGCATCCGCGCGAGCTCGCGATCCCGGCCAAGCTTCTCGTACAGCGCCTCGAGCGCGGTCGCGGCGATGGTGTGCTCGGGCTGGCGCTCGAGCACGGCCTCGTACGCGGTGATCGCGTCGGCGGGGCGCGCGAGCCGGGTGGCGCGGAGCTCCGCGAGCTCGAGCAGCAGCGTGACCTGGCGCGCGGCGTCGGTCGGCTTGACGAGCGGCAGCTCGCGCTCGAGCAC
>JALZOI010001018.1 GCA_030857245.1 Myxococcota bacterium | reverse complement strand
GAGCACGACCGCACCGACCACGAGCGCGGCGCCGGCGACGGCCGTGGGCGCCAGCACCTCGCCGAGCACCACGACTGCCAGGGCCACCGCGATCACCGGCTCGAACGACGCGATGATCGCCGCGCGCGTCGGCGCCATCCGCCGGAGCCCCGCGGCGTAGGCGGCGATCGCGAGGTACGACGTCGCCAGGCCGATCACCGCGAGCAGGCCCCACGTCGCGAGCGGCTTGGCGCTCACCGGCGCGAACGGCACCAGCCCGAGCGCGCCGACCCCGAGCACGACGGTGAGCGTCGTCGACGTCGCGTTGCGCGCGAGCACCGTCTTGCCGAACAGGTAGTACAGCGCGTAGCACGCGCCGGCGACGAGGCCGTACGCCACCGACGCCACGCTCACGGTGACGCCGTGGCCGCCGCCGATCGAGACCAGCGCCACGCCGGCGATCGTGCACGCGATCAACAGCACCGTGGTCCGGGTCGGGCGCTCGTGGAGCACGCCCCACGCGAGCAGCGCCACGAGCGCCGGCGCCGTGTACAGCAGGACGACGGCGAGGCTCGCACCGCCTGCCTGGAGGGCGAGCTGGAACACGCCGTAGAACAGGCTGATCCCGACGAGGCCGAACGCGGCCGACCACGCGAGGTCGCGCCCGCGGGGGAACCGCGCGCGCGTGACGAGGGCATGCGCCGCGAACAGCAGCGCGCCGATCAGCGCGCGCACCAGCGCGATCTCGAGCGGCGCGACACCTCGGGCAGCGGCCGCGGTCGACAGCACGCCGAGCGTTCCCCAGAGGAGCGCCGCCCCGAGCACGAACAGCGGGCCCGCGAGCCCGCGTCGGGCGGCAGAGGGGGCGGGATCCGAGCTCATGCGGGGTGCGCGCGCCCGGCCATGCCCGAGCGTAGCGCGAACGATCGCCCCGGCCGCTCAGCCGAGCGAGGCGTCGGGCCCGCGCAGCGGCAGCGTGATCACGAAGCGGGCCCCGCCGGTCGGGGCGCGCCCGGGCTCGATGGCGAGCTCGCCGCCGTGCTCGATCACCAGCTTCCTCGAGATCGCGAGGCCGAGGCCGGTGCCGGTCGCCTTCGTCGTCACGTACGGCTCGAAGATCTTGTCGCGGCTCTCGGCCGGCACGCCCTTGCCCTGGTCATCGACGGTGATCGCCACCACCTCACCGCGGGCGTCGGCCTGCCAGCCGATCAAGACGTCGCCGGGCTGCCCCGCTTCCTGGCCGGCGTGGATGCCGTTCTCGACGAGGTTCACGAGCACCCGCTTGAGCAGCAGCTTGTCGGCGCGGACCGTGACCGGGGCCGGCGGCGGCCGGAGCGTCAGCCGCGCCGCCATCGTGGGATCGAGCTCGAGCTCGTGGATGACGTCCGCGAGCGAGATCGGCGCGGCTTCGACCTTCGGCAGGGCGCCGAGCGTGCGGAACGTGTCGACCAGCCGCCGCAGCCCCTCGATCTCCTCCTCGACGATCTCCCCGGTATCGGCGAGCAGCTTCTTGAACCGCACCTGGTCGGTCTCGGCGCCCTTGTACGACGACACGCACTGCTGCACCGCGAGCTGGATCGGCGTCAGCGGGTTCTTGATCTCGTGGGCCAGCCGGCGCGCCACGTCCTGCCACACGCCCATGCGCTGCAGGTACTCGACCTGCCGCCGCGTCTGATCGAGATCATCGAGCATCGTGTTGAACGCGCTGCCGAGCTCGGCCATCTCGTCGTGACCGCGCAGCTCGGCGCGCGCCTCGTGGTGGCCGTCGGAGACCTTGCGCGCGGTCGACACCAGGGAGGCGATCCGCCGCGTCACGAACGTGGAGGCCCACACCCCGAACGCCGCCGCGACCAGGCCGGCGATGCCGATCAGCACGAGGAACGCGGTGCGATAGCCCTCGGGCAGCGCGGACTTGATCTGGAGGAACGTCTTCGTCGCATCGATCGACTGCTTGAGCTGCTGGAGGTCGTCGTTGATCGTCGCCGACACCTCGAAGGTCAGCCGCAGCGCGCCCCCACCCGGCAGCGGCTCGTCGACGACCTTGTCGCGCCACGCGGGCCCGGTCGGCGCCCGCTGGGCATCCTCGATCAGCGCACCGTCGGGACGCAGCACGGCGACGCGGCGCAGCCCGGGCT
>JALZOI010000400.1 GCA_030857245.1 Myxococcota bacterium | reverse complement strand
GCATCCTTCTGCGGGCGATATGCGAACCAAAAGCCAGCGGCGAGCGCTACGGCGGTCGCGACCAAGAAGTAGACGCGGTACGGCGCGAATCTCGCCGCGAAGCCTGCACCCGACACGCCTATGATCGCGAGCGCGGCCGGAAGTAGACAGCACGCGGATGCGGCAATCGCCGCGGAGAGCGCGCCGACCACGGGCAAGGCGATCCGGCGCCCCGGAGACGGGGATGTGCCGGCAACTGCGATTCGCGCGCGGATCGATTCAACGCTCGGCGCACCACCTGCGTACAGCCGGCAAGAAGCTGCGTTGCTGCGTTCTTGCCCTGTGACGTCCTTACCGTCGATCAGGATCGTGGGTGAGCCCCACCCGCGGACCCACTCGGGCGCATCGGCACGCTGGACGTCGATCTCCTCCACAGCAACATCGAGCTTCTCAGCAGCGAGCGCATCGCGCAGCGCCGCGCGTGCAGCATTGACGTTCGGGCAACCTGCGAAATGCAATAGCTGGATCTTCATGCGCCTTCTTCTTCCTTGCAGCAGTCGGCGGCCGGCGCTCCCAACGGTCGCGCGAGTTCGTCGAGAAACGGACACGAGCCGAGCGCGGCCCCGGTCTCGCAACTGGTCGCGAGCCGAGCGAGTGCCTCGCGCATCTCCTGTAGCTCCGCAATACGACGATCGATGTCGGTGAGCTTCGCGAGTGCTCGCTCGCGAACGCGCTCGCATGGCATGCGCGCAGACACGCGCAGCGTAAGCAGGCTCCTCACCTCTGCGAGCGAGAACCCGAGTGCGGTCGCGCGACGAACGAATGCGAGACGGCGAACCGTTTCGTCATCGTACTGGCGCTGGCCCGCAGACGAACGACGCACACGGCCGAGCAAGCCTTCACGTTCGTAGAACCGTACCGCGTCGATCGAAAGCTCCGCGTGGCGCGCGACATCGCCGATCTTCAGCATCGGCTGCGCACTCTGGGGCTTCGCGATCGGCATGGATGCACCATAGAGCTGGAGTGGACTCCAGGAGCAAGCCGATTTGAAGGACGCCACCGGCCGGTCGAGGAAGCCAAGAAATGTCAGCATCTTCGGTCGTCATCCGCAGAGGCACTTGCACCTGGAGCTAGGTCCAGGTTCATCTTCGCCGGGATGCGCTACTAGGCATTCGCACTCGCGGTCGCTGCCTCGCTTCTAGGATGCGAATCGAAGAAGCCGACGGCGGACCAACCTGCGGTGCTGCCGAAGACGGGCTCGGCGCCTCGCATGCCTCCCACACATCCGGCACACCGACTGCGCAAGCGGTTCGAGTACCGATCGCTGACGCGTCACGGCGTCGCCTCCGGCGAACAGCGTCGCGTCCGAGAGTGCCAGTTCGTCCTCGATATCACCCGAGAGCTCCGGATTCCCACACGGTACATGTCTACCGAGCGCTGCCGCTCGTCGACATCCGTACCGAAGCGGCTATCATCGGCGAATGAATGATTTCGATCCAGCGGCGCAACACGCGAAGGCGACCTATCTGCCCAAGGCGGAGGGCGGCGGCACAGTCTTGTTTCCACCGGGCCGCACTGCATTGCTCGTCATCGATCCCGTCAACGATTTTCTTTCGGAAGGCGGAGCGGCATACGAGCTCACGAAGAAGAGCCTCGAGCTACACGACATGATCGAGCACCTCAAGCAGGCGGTGGCGGGCGCGCGCGCAGCAGGGATCCCGGTGCTGTTTGGCCCGATGGCTTATACGGCGGACGATTATGCCGATGAGCAGCTGCAGAAACGCAGCGGCATCAATCGGATGATGTTCGAGACCAAGATGTTTCTGGCAGGCAGCTGGGGCGCTGATTTCCATCCCGCCCTGCAGCCGCAGCCCGGTGATACGGTGCTGCTGCCTCACAAGAGCTGTGACGTATTCAGGACCGACTTGCCGCTTCACCTGCAGCGGCTGGGGATCACGCACCTGGTGATTGCGGGCATGGCGGCGAACCTGTGTTGCGAATCGACTGCCCGCCACGCCATGGAGGATGGCTATGACGTCACCATGCTGAAGGACGCGATGGGCGCCGCCAGCATTCCCGAATACGAGGCGGCCGTGCACCTGAATCTGCCACTGATCACGAATGCGGTGATCAGTACCGATGCGTTCTTGCAGGCGCTGCAGCCGACCACCGCTGCGCAGCTCGCGATCCAGGAAGGCGATACGGTCAAGGGGTCCGACAACGGTGACATCGGCACTGTCAAAGAGGTGGTGATGGCCGGCGGCGACAGCGAGGGCTACATGCTCGTTCCGCGAGGCCTCATCTTCAAGACGGACACGTACATCCCGCTCGACGCGGTCACCAAGCGAAGTGGTCGGGACGTCTTCATCAACATCCCCAAGCTGGTGGCCAAGGAGATGCCCTGGACGGCCATCCCCACGATCAAGGAACGCGTGGAGAAGCAGGGGCCCCGCAGGGCTGAAATCGGGCAGCTCTACGGGTCGCGGACGGCCTCCTCGCTGAAGCCGGCCTGAAGCAGTCGCGATCCATGGCAGCCGATCGGAGGTGATGGCGAGATGTATTTCACCAAGGGTGGTCGGCGCATCACTGATCGAACCCAAGCTCGAGCTCGTCGAGAGGCGTTGGGCGCGGTGATGAAGGCGAGCACGATGAGTGCGTCGCCGCAGCGCGACTCGGCCCGTCCCCCGACGTTGGGCTGATCGGCACCGATCGATTGCGCGATTCCGCAGCCGATGATCGCGCCCCGATCAACCGCCGTCCTCGATCAATGCGCGCACGAAGTCGGTGTTGGGAGCCCTACGAAACTCGGCGACCGAACCCTGCTGGACGATCCGCCCCTCTTCGAGGACTGCGATCCGATCGGCGAGCACGGCCGCTTCGCGCAAGTCGTGCGTGACGTAGAGGACGGTCGTCGCGCGTTCCTTGAAGACGGCGCGGAACAGATCGAGCAGCTGACGCTTGTGTTGCGCATCGAGATTCGAGAGTGGCTCGTCGAGTAGCACCGCGCGCGGTTCGAGCACGAGTGCGCGCGCGATCGCGGCGCGTTGCCGTTCACCGCCGGACAGGGCGCCCGGGTGGCGACGGTCCTTGTCGGCCAGACCGACGCGCGCGAGGACGTCGCGGATGCGCTCGTCGCGAACGTGCGCCTCGACGCCGCGCGCATCGAGCCCGAACGCCAGGTTGCCGCGCACCGACAGGTGCGGCCAGAGCGCGAGATCCTGGAACACCACGGCCAGTTCTCGCTCTTCCGGCGGCACGACGATCTTTCCCGCGGCGCTGGCTTCCTCGCCGCCGATCAGGATGCGCCCAGACGCGGGCGCGGCGAACCCGAGCAGCAGGCGCAGGATGGACGACTTGCCCGACCCCGAGGGACCGAGCAGCACGACGATCTGGCCTTGCTCGGCAGAAAGATCGAGGCCGTCAAGGATCGGCCGATCGCCGTATCCGAAGGTCACGCCTTCGAGCGCGAGGGCGGGCTTCATCGTCGCCTCCGGACGACCAGGGCACCGAGCGTGATCATCGCCGCCGTGATCGCGACGTGCACGAGACACAGCCCCGCGACCACCGCGGGTGGACCGTTCGCTTCGAGCGTGAAGATCCGGACCGTGAGCGGCTCGCTTCCCGGCGGATAGAACAGGATGACGGTCTCGATGTCGCGCAGACAGAACACGAGGGCGAGCAACCACGCGAACGCGATCCCTCGCGCGTGGACCGGAAGCACGATGCGCACGAGGCGGCGACCGAACCGCGCACCGGATGCCGCCGCGGCTTCCTCGAGATGGACCGAGCTTTGCGCGACCGCGCACGCGACCACGCGCACACCGACGACGACGTAGCGCGCAACGAACCCGATCACGACGATCGCGAGCGTGCCGTACACGAGCTGCGTGTCGGGGCTATTCCACAGCTTCATCACGCCGACGCCGAGGATCGCGGCCGGCATCACGAACGCCAGCATGCACGCGCTATCGAGGAGCGTCGCCCCGGGCAGCCGGCGTGCAGAGGCGTGACCGATGATCAGGCCGAGCATCGTGATGATCGTCGCCGCGACCGCGCTGGCGAGGAGCCCGTTCCACGGTGCGTCGCTTGCCCACTCCGCGACGCCGGGCGCACCGCCGTAGCGCACCGCCAGCGCGACGAGCGGCGCGATCGAGATCACCGTCGCCGCGACGCACGCGAGCGTGGCGGGGACTCGCCACCGGCGGAGCGGAAGCGGGTCGCGGGCCGCGCGTAGACCGAGCACCGCGAACGAGCGCCGCGCCGCGAACCGGCGCTCGGCGGCGAGCAAGGCGAGCGTGATCGGCACGAGCGGCAACGCCAACGCGAGCGCCTCGCCGGGCGCGAAGTCGACGCCGCCGAGGCGCGCGAACACCGCAGCCGAGTAGAGATCGACGCGCAGGAACATCGCCACGCCGATCTCGGACAGCGCGAGCGCGAACACCACGATCGCCGACAGCGCGACCGCGGGCGCAGCCGCCGGGACGAGGATGCGCGACGATACGCGCCACGGACGCGCGACGATGCGCGCGGATTCCTCGAGCGACGCATCGACCCCCATCACGCCGAGTGCCGTCAGGGACGTGACGATCGGCGCGAACGTCACGCCGAGCACCAGCACGAACCCGAGATCGCCGAACAGCACACCCGCCGTACCGCTACTGCCGATCAGCCCCTGGCTACCGAACAAGTGAAACCAGCCGAGCACGGGCAAGAACGGCGGCAGGAACATCGGAAATGCGTGGACGAGCCACAACACGCGCCGCAGCGGAACGTCCGTACGTCCGAGGAGCACGCCGAGCGGTACGCCGATCGCGAGCGTGACGAGGACAACTGCAAGTGCGAGCGCGAGCGTGCGGCCGAGCAGCGTCCACGTGCGGACGCTCGCGAGCGCCGAGAGACCGCCGAGATCGACTCCGACGAGCACGAGCGCGATCGGGAGGATCGCGAGCACGACGATCGCCGCACCCGCGATCGCGAGGACGATTGGTTGCTCGCGCCGGCGCAGCGCGCGGATCAGAGACCCGACCACGCTCGCAGCCAGGGCTGAATGCGCTCGATCTCGTCGGCGACCTTCGCGTAGTCGGTCTTCATGGCGCGGATGTCGCCGACCCGCCGCACGGTGGCCGGCGTCGGCACGTCCGCACGCAACGGCATGTGCGCCGCGGACTCGGCCATCTGCCGCTCGACGTCGGCACTCAGCAAGTGGTCGACGAGCTTCTTGCCGTTCGCGGTGTGCGGGCCGCCGCGCATCAGGACAACCGTCGTCGGCATCACGAGCGTGCCGAGCCCATCCTGATCCGGGTACACGACCTCGACCGGCGCGCCGTCCTTGATCGCCTCGTTCGCGTCATCGGTGTCGGTGAGTCCGAACGCGACCTCCCCGGCGACGACGAGACGCTTGACCTCTCCGTTCGAGCTGGCGATCCGCACGTCGTTCGCCTTGAGGTCGGTCATGAAGTGCTTCGTCGCGTCGTCTCCCCACGCGGCGAACAGCGCCGCGACATGCATCGTCGTCGTCCCGAACAACGGGTTCGCGATGGTCGTCTGGCCCTTCCACCGCGGGTTCGCGAGATCGCGGATCGACTTCGGCAGGTCTTCCTTGCCGACCTTGTTCTTGTTGACGAGCAGCACGCGCGCCCGCGCGGCGAACCCGGTCCACGTTCCGTCGGCAGCGCGCAAGCCCTCGGCGAGCCCGCTCGCGTTGGGCGAGATGTACGGCTCGACGAGGTTGCGCTTGATCAGGAGGAATGGCCGTATGGGATCGCCGGACCAGAACACGTCCGCCTGCGGGCGATCGGCCTCGGCGATCAGGCGATTCAGGACGCCGGTGCTCTTGGTCTCCTCGGTGTCGAACACGGCGCGCACGCGCACGCCGCTCTCGCGCTCGAACGCGCGAAACACCGGTTCCGAGAAGACCTGATCGACCGACGTGTACACGACGACCTCGTTCGAGCTCGACTTGCACGCCGCGATCGCGATCAGCGCACCGGCAACAAGGGACAGGGTTCGCATCATCGCTGCGGGTCCTTTCGCGTTCGTTCGAGGGGGCGAGTGGCCCATCCCGAGGTCCTCCACAGCAGAGGCAACGGCAGAACGATCCACTTCGCGAGGCACCTCGTCTTCATGGCGTGACCGCGACCGCCAGCCCGAACAGTTGATTCACGACGACGCCGATGATCCCTGCCGCCGCGATCACGAGCGGCTCCGGCGCCTTCTTCACCTTGAAGATCACGAGCAACGTGACCGCGCAGATCGCGATCGTCGGGATGTCGAAGATCGCGCGCCGGCCGAGCACGAACGCCGCACCCGCGATCGCGCCGGTCGCCGCCGCGGTGACGCCGTCGACGAACGCCTTGATGCTCTTGTTCTTCGAGAACCGGCGGAAGTACGGCGCCGGAATCACCGTGAGCAGGTAGCAGGGCACGAACGTGCCGATCGCCGCGACGCACGCGCCGATCGGGCCCGCGACCAGATACCCGATGAACGCGGTGGTGATGACGACGGGGCCCGGCGTGATCATCGCGACGGCGACGGCGTCGAGGAACTGCCGCTCGGTCAGCCACCGATGCTCCTCGACCACGCCGGCATAGAGGAACGGCACGATCGCGAGACCGCTACCGAACACGAATGCGCCGGCCTTCGTGAAGTACCAACCCATCGTCCACAGCGTGCTCGTCGTCGCCGGTCCGTGGAGGCCCGTCAGCAGGAATGCGGGGATGACGGACAACGTCCGCGATCCCACACCGAAGCGAGGCGGTGCCTTCACCAGCATCGCAAGCACGCCGCTACCTACGAAGATCCAGACGATCTCCGATTCGGTCCACGCGGTGACACCGGCGTTGATCGCGAAGATGGCCCACAGCAAATAGTCCTTGGCGAGCGTCATCCGGACGAGCTTGACCGCGCTGCGCGCGATGATCGCGATCACCGCGGCGCCGATGCCGTAGAAGGCGCCCTGCATCCACGACAACCCGTCGAACTGGACGTAGACCG
>JALZOI010000399.1 GCA_030857245.1 Myxococcota bacterium | reverse complement strand
GTCGGGGCCAGCGGGGCGAGATCCGCGAGCAGGCTGACGACGTCGCCGTGGGGGAGCACCGGCAGCTCGAGCGCGGTGGCGCGCTCGCCGAGGCGCTGCAGCAGCGGGCCGGTGCGGGCCGCCCCCTCGGTGGTCCACGAGGCCACGATCGTGAGGGGGCGGTCGATGCGCTCGACCAGCAGTGCGAGCAGCTCGAGGCTGTCCTCGTCGGCCCACTGCAGGTCGTCGATCACGATCACGCCGCGCGGCGTGTGCAGCAGGTGACCGAACAGCTGCGTCATCGCGAGCAGGGCGCGCTCGCGCTCCACGCGGAGGTCGGCGGCGGGCGTGTCGGCGAGCTCGGGATCGATCAGCGGCGCCAGCGCCGGGAACACGCGGGCGAGGGCGGCCGCGTGCTCGAGCTCGCGGGCGAGGCGAGGCTCGGCCTCGAGCTCGGTCGCGAGATCCTCGATGATCAGATCGAGTGCGCGGTACGGCACCCGCTCGCGCTCGTGGCAGCGGCCGCGCCAGATCGAGGTCCCGGGCTCCCGGGCGCGGCTGATCGCCTCCTCGATCAGCGCGGACTTGCCGGCGCCCGAGGCGCCGGTGACGAGCACGCAGCGCGCCCGCTCCGCGGGATCACCGATCCGCGCGGCGAGCATCGCCAGCTCGGGTTCGCGACCGACGAAGCGCCGCGCGCGCCGGGTGACCCGCGGCTGCGACAGCGAGCCGGTCAGCTCGAGCGCGACGTCGAGGGCGCTCGGGCGCTCCGCGGGCTCCGTCGCGAGCATGCGCTCGACCAGGCGCTCGAGATCGGCGGGGACGCCGGGGTTGAGCGAGCTCAGGCGCGGCGTGCCGAGCTGCCGCTGCAGCCGCGACAGCACGTACATCGTGCCCCCGAACGGCGGGGCACCGGTGATCAGCTCGAACGCGAGGACGCCGAGCGAGTAGATGTCGACCGCCGGGCTGACCTGCAGGGCCTCGAGGTACTCCGGCGCGAGATAGGCCGCCGTCCCGACGACCCGCTTCTCGCGGGCGAGATCGCCGGCCTGGCGGGCGCGCTCGAGCGCGAGCCCGAAATCGAGGAGCTTGACGACGCCATCGACGACGATCGCGTTCGACGGCTTGACGTCGCGATGGATCACCCCGGCCGCGTGGAGGAACGCGAGGCCCTCGGCGAGCTGCGCGAGCACGCTGCGGATCCGCGCGAAGTCGACCATCGGCGCCGTGCGGCCGAACGGGGAGGCGACCTCCTCGACGGAGGTGTACGACGACTGGGTGGGCGCGTGCTGCAGCGGCACCGCGGTGCGCGTGGTCTCGTGGTCGCCGAGCGGCAGCGCCAGGAACGACTCCGACGGCGGCTCGGTCGCGCACCCGCCCGCCGGCCCGAGCTCGACCCAGCGCCGCGGATCGAGGCCGGGCAGGTACTCCATCGTGAAGTAGCAGGTGCGGTCGTGCGCCACGAGCTCGTAGAGCTCGACGAGGTTGGGGTGGCGCAGCGAGGCCACTGCGCGAAACTCGCGCTTGAGCCACCGCGTGGCGTCGTGGTGGGTCACCCCGCGGAACTTGATCGCCACGTCCATGTCGAGGCGGAGATCGCGGCCCAGCCAGACGACGCCCATGCCGCCGCGACCGAGCTCGCGGACGAGCTGGTAGCGATCCCCGACGAACTGGCCGGGTGCACCGTCATGACCCCGGGGCACGGCGCGCACGGTATCGTCCGCGCGTGTCCGACGCAATCGACCGGATGATCGAGCGACATGGCCCCGAGGCCGTCTGCGCGGTGTTCGAGCACATGCTCACCCCCGAGCGGATCGCCCGCATCGACACCGTGCTCGCCGGGCGGCTGATGTCGGTGGTGACCATCGTCGAGGACACCTACGATCCGCACAATGCGGCGGCGACGATCCGCACGACCGAGGCGATCGGGCTGCACGAGCTCCACGTGATCGAGCCGGGGGGCCGGTTCAGCGCGGCGGGCGGCGTGACCCGCGGCGCGCACAAGTGGATCGATCTGCACCGCTGGCCGCGGCCCGAGGCGGTGATCGACAACCTGCACCACCGCGGCTTCCAGGTCTACGCCACGCTCCCCGGCGCGACCCACACGATCGAGGACGTCGACGTCACGACGCCGCTGGCGGTGATCTTCGGCAACGAGCACGACGGCGTGTCCGACGCCGCGATCGCCGCGTGCGACGGCTCGCTCGGCGTGCCGATGTTCGGGTTCACCGAGAGCTTCAACCTGTCGGTGACGGTCGCGCTCGCGATGAGCCGGATCGCCGCGCGTCGGCGTGCCGCGATCGGGGCCACCGGCGATCTCGGCGTCGAACGCCTGCGCGTGATGCGGGCCCGCTGGTTCGCGCTCAAGATCCGCGGCGCCGTCGGCATCCTCGAGCGGGCCCTGCAGTAAGTGGGCGCAGCGATGTGGCTTTCGAGACACGCCACGATGTGGCGCCGGAGACGCAGTCAGGGGAGAATCCAGGTGCCGCGGGGCCTCCCGGCGGCCTTCCCCTTGCAGAACCTCACAACATGCCTCCCGGTGCGACGATGAAGATGTGGACGCCTGGCTCGCGGCCGTCGCCCGCAGGCGCGGCGCGCCCGTCCACTGGCGCGGGCCGGGGCGGCAAGCCCGGCAAGGCCCGGGGCTCGCGGCCGGGCTGGCTCTCCGTCCTCAAGTGGCTCGTGATCGCCGGCGTCAGTGGTGCGGCGCTGGTCGTCGCGACCGTCGCGTTCGTCTTCTGGATGTACGGCCGCGATCCCAGCCTCCCCGATTACAAGGAGCTCAGCGACTACGAGCCGAAGCAGGTCGTCACGATCCTCGACGCCAACGACCGGCGCATCGGCGAGATCTTCGGACCCGACAAGCGGATCGAGCGCCGCACGTTCGTCGCGTACGACAAGGTGCCCGCGCACGTCGTCGACTCGTTCGTCGCGGCCGAGGACAACCGGTTCTGGACCCACGCGGGCGTCGACTACTGGGGCATGTTCCGCGCGCTCATCACCAACGTGCGCTCGGGCAAGCGGCACGGCGCGTCGACGATCACCCAGCAGGTCGTGAAGACGTTCCTGCTCACGCCGGAGAAGACGTTCAAGCGCAAGATCCAGGAGATCATCATCGCGCGTCGGCTCGAGCGGTCGCTGACGAAGCAAGAGATCATGACGCTGTACCTGAACCAGATCTACTTCGGGAACCATCGCTACGGGGTGCAGGAGGCCGCCCGGTTCTACTTCGGCAAGGACGTCGACAAGATCACCGTCGGGGAGGCCGCGCTGCTCGCGGCGCTGCCGCAGCGCCCGGAGGATCTCGCGCCCAACCGCCCCGCGAACCACAAGCAGGCGAAGGCGCGGCAGATCTACGTGCTGAACCAGCTCGTCAACATGCAGAAGCTCACGCCGGCGGAGGCGCAGAAGTTCATCGACGCGCCGATCCAGGTCGTCAAGGACCCGTACCCGCACATGGACACCGCGCCCGAGTGGGTCGCGCAGATCAAGCACGAGCTCGTCGAGGAGCTGAAGCGAAACGGCAAGACCGAGGCGGCGCTCGACAGCATCGGCGGCACGGTGCGCACGACGCTCGACCCGGGCCTCCAGGTCAACGCGCACCACGCGCTGCAGCAGGGGCTGCGCGCCGCCGACAAGCGCTTGAAGATCGGCCGCCCGCAGCGCTCGGTGAAGGCCGACGCGGTGCCCGCGGAGATCGCGAAGCTCGCGAAGGGCTTCGGCGGCAAGCTCAAGGCGAAGGAGACCTACGACGCCGTGGTCACCGCGGTCCACGACAAGGACGAGGAGCTCGAGGTCGACCTCGGGAAGTATCCCGCCGCGATCGTGCTCGGCGATGACATCGATGCGCGGTTCAACCCGCCCGACGATGCGGGCAAGACGAAGCGGCCGGCGGAGCGCTTCAAGGTCGGCGATGTCATCGAGGTCGCCGCGGCGCCCGCCGAGCTGGCCGCGCCGAAGCACGCGAAGAAGCGCGTCGCGTTCGCGCCCGGGCCCGAGGGTGCCGTCGTCGTGCTCGACGTCAAGTCGCGCAAGGTCCGCGCCCTGGTCGGTGGCTACGCCACGAAGAAGTTCGGCATCAACCGCGCGACCGGCGCGCACCGTCAGCCGGGCAGCTCGTTCAAGCCGTTCGTGTTCGCCGCCGGCATCGAGTCCAAGCTGTTCACCGCCGGCTCGCGCGTGCCCGACGCGCCGATGTTCTTCGAGAAGGTCGGGGCGGCCTGGCGCCCGAAGAACTACGACGGCAAGAACGAGGGCTACGTGCTGCTCCGCCACGCGCTCGCGCGCTCGATCAACACGGTCTCCATCAAGGTGACCGTCGACGTCGGGCCCGAGGTCATCGTCGACCTCGCGAACAAGGCGGGCATCCAGAGCAAGCTGCCGCGCGAGAACTCGATCGCGCTGGGCTCGGGCGAGGTCACGCCGCTCGAGATGACGAACGCGCTCGCGACGTTCGCCGCCGGCGGGGTCTACGCGAAGCCGCGGTTCGTCGACGCGTTCAACGGCAAGCCCACGGTGGCGACGCCCGGCGTGCGGGTCATCGACGAGAACGTCGCGTACGTCGTCATCGACATGATGCGGACGGTCGTCACGGCGGGCACCGGGCACCTCGCGTCAGCGCTCAAGATCCCGATCGCCGGCAAGACGGGCACGTCGAACGAGGCGAAGGACGTGTGGTTCGTCGGGATGACGCCCGACTACGCGATCGGCATCTGGATCGGCTACGACGATCCCAAGCCGATGGGCCGGGAGACCGGCGGCACCACCGCGGTCCCGGTGTTCGTCCAGCTCATGAAGTCGATGAACCAGCCCGCGAAGTCGTTCCCGCGCCCGGGCGGCATCGTCGAGGCGAAGATCGATCGCGAGACTGGCCTGCTCGCGCCCGAGGGTGCGGCGAAGGAGACCACGCTGAGCGAGGTGTTCCTCCAGGGCACCGCGCCCGCCGAGTACGCCGCGAAGGCCGGCGAGGTCACCGATCAGAACTACGTCACGAGCGAGTACGAGGACTGATGCTCCGCGGCCCGGCTGGCGCGCTCGCGGCGCTCGGGGTCATCCTGTGCACGGTGCCGGCGGAGCCGTCCGCCGCCGGTGCTCCGGACGATTACCTCCGGCGGCTGGCCGGGGTGGTCGAGCGCCGCCTCGACGAGCTCGCCGGCGGCCGCGCCCCGAAGCTGACGCCGCCGGTGCCGGTCGCGGTCGCATGGAAGGCGCTGCGCCTCGGCTCGCTCGATCTCGGGGCTCCGCTCGTGGCGATGACGGCGGGCGACCTCGATGCCGACGGCAGCGCGGAGCTCTACGCGGTGACGTCGCGCGAGGTCATCGTGGTGGTGCTCCGCGGCGGGAAGCTGCTCGAGCTCGGCCGGGTCGCGTTCGGCGGCGAGCGGGCGGTGCCGGCGCCGCGCGACGTCGTCGGGACCGCGATGATCGAGGGCCGCGAGCTCGTCGTGGCGGTGTCGGCGTGGGCGCAGGAGCTGCGGGTCGCGCTCGTCAAGGGTACGCCGGTGGCGGTCCCCGGCGGCCCGGGCTACCTGGTCTGCCCGGGCGAGCGCTGGCAGCTCGTCCCGGGGCGTAACTACTTCGCGGGCGACCTGTACGGCGTGCGGTGTCGCGAGCTCGTAGATCGGGCCGGAACGCCGCTGCGGCTGCGCGCGCAGCTCGCGGTGACCGGCAAGCTCGCGGTCGAGGTCCAGCGCTGCGTCCCGGGTGCCGCGGCGTGCGAGCGCGCGGGCGGCTTCGAGTACGCCGGCGTGGGCACCGCGTTCGAGCTCGCCGATGTGGATCGGGACGGCACGCCGGAGGTGATCGTCTCGGGATACGTCGCGCCCGGCGATGCCGATGCCGTCAAGGTGATCGAGCTCGGCGGCGACGACAAGAAGGGGCTGTTCCGCAAGGCGTTCAACGGCGGCGTCGTCGGCGTGGCGGTCCTCGAGCGGCCGCGGGCCGAGCCGCCGCTGGTCGTCGTGGCGGTGCGCCTCGCCGGGGCGACGCGCGTCGATCTGTGGAGGCTCGATTGACACGTGGGGGGACGCACGCCGCGCGAGCGGTGCTCGCGATCGCGGGCCTCGCGAGCGCCGCGCACGCCGAGACCCGCCCGCGCTATGGCGGCACCGTCGAGGCGTCGCTGCTCGGCGCGCCGGCCTCGCTCGATCCAGTCGCCGCGCAGTCCCACGCGGAGCTCACCGTCGCGGACCTGGTGTTCGACACGCTGTATCGGGTCGGGCCGTCGGGCGTCATCGTCCCCCACCTCGCGGCGGCGGTGCCCGAGCTCGACGCGAGCCGCACGCGCTTGACGATCCCGCTGCGCAAGGGCGTGCGGTTCCACGATGGCACGCCGCTCACCGCCGCCGACGTCGCGGCGTCCCTCGCGCGCGTGCGGGCCGGCGCGGCGAGGTGGACGCTCGCACCGGTCGCGACGATCACCGCCGCGCCGTCGGGCGAGGCCATCGAGCTCGTGCTCCGCGCACCGATCGGCGAGCCCGCGGCGCTGCTCGCGCTGCCGCAGACGGCGATCACGAAGAGCGGCAAGCCACCGACCGCGGAGCGCGCGATCGGGTCCGGGCCGTTCCAGCTCGAGGGCTTCGATCGCGCGCAACGCCGGCTGCGGCTGCGCGCGTTCGACGATCACTTCGCGGGGCGGCCCTACCTCGAACAACTGGTGCTCGGCTGGTACGCGTCACCCGATGGCGAGGCGCGCCGGTTCGAGACCGGTGGCTCGCAGCTGTCGGCGCGCGGCGTCGGCGCGTTCGCCGGCTCGCAACCCAAGTTTCGCGCCGACCACGTCGAGGGGCCCGCGGCGCTCCTCGTGTTCGCGGGCTTCGGTCGCGCGCACCCCGAGGTGACCGGCGACCGGGGCTTCCGCCGCGCGCTCGACCTCGCGATCGCGCGTGATGCGCTCAAGACGGTGACGTCGGGCGAGCGCGTCGCGCCGGCGCACGCGCCGGTGCCGGTGGAGGCCGGTGGCAGCGCACCGGCGGCGGCCGCCCGGACCGGCGACCTGG
>JALZOI010000398.1 GCA_030857245.1 Myxococcota bacterium | reverse complement strand
CGACGCGACGATCGAGCCGATGCGCCTCGTGCCCGGCATCGTCGCCGGGACCTTACGCGCGAGCCTGACGACCACGAGCGACGGGCCGGCCGTGCGGCTCGTGCTGCCGCTGCGCAATGACGGGCCCGGCCCGGCGTGGGCGATCCGCGGTCACGTCACCGCGGCCGGGCTCCCCGCGATCGACGGCCGCATCCTCTACGTCGGCCCGCTCGCCAAGGCCGCGACCGTGACGCGCGAGCTGTTGATCCCGGTCACCGCGATGGCCGCGGCGAACCTCCGCAACGCCACGATCGAGCTCGCGATCGAGCTGCGCGACGCGCATGGCACCGCTCCCACCACGCCGATCCGCTTCCGCGGCGCGCTGCTCGTCGATGCTCCCCGCTGACGAGGCGCGCTCGTGACCGCACGCTCCCGAACGACCCGCGGCCGTCGCAGTCGTCCGCAGTCGTCCCCAGTCAGGCGAGCGTGCCGCCGGTGACCGTGACCACCGTGGTAATCCCGCCGCGGATCCAGAACTTGCCGGTGACCGTGACGCGGCGCGGCTGGATGGCGGCTACGAGGTCATCGCAGATCTGGTTCGTGACCGCCTCGTGGAACGCGCCCTCGTCGCGATAGCTCCACAGGTAGAGCTTCAGGCTCTTGAGCTCGACGCACAGCTCGTCCGGCACGTAGTCGATCAGGATCGTCGCGAAGTCCGGCTGCCCCGTCATCGGGCACAAGCAGGTGAACTCCGGGCATTCGAACGCGATGTGATAGTCGCGTCCGCTGCGCGGATTCGGGAATGTGTCCAGCTGCTTGGTCGGCCGCGTCGTCATGACGCGCGGTGAATAGCACGTCCAAAACTCCGGAGGGCTGGCGCGATTGGCTCGCGTGCCCTATCATGGACCTTGCGACCCTTGGTCGCCGAGCACACACACGATGACCATTTGGACATCGCGGATCGTGGACTTCGAATCGGGCCGTTGTGCCCATCGCGAAGCCCAACCCCGGGAGCCGCTGCCTCACTTTCGGCCTGCAATTCTGCAGGGTCGAGGGCCGGCGGGCCGTATGGGTTGGGTTCTGGCTATTGCCAGGGGAGGAATGAACGACATGCCAAGTACCGAACGTAGCTCTTTGGGGGGTTGTTCTTAGCCTCCCCGCGGTCCTGCAGCCCTGACCGGCTGCGGTAAGCGACAGAGCAAACGGGCCCGCTTGTGGGGCCCGTTCTATTTTTTCGGAGTCGTTCCGCTGCGTCGCCTAGAGCGGGCGCGTGCCGAGGCCCGTCTGCTCGACCGCGAGCGCGAGCCGGAGCAGCGCCGTCTCGCTGCCGCGCGCGCCGACGAACATGATCGACAGCGGACGACCGCGCTCGTCGACGCCGCACGGCACGGCGATCGCCGGGAGATCGAGCAGGTTCGCGAGCGGCGTGAAGCCGCCGATCGAGCGGATGACGGTGAGGTCGTTGCGCCCGGCCAGCAGCACACGCGAGAGCGCCGGTGGCGGGATCGCGGTGGTCGGCATCGCGAGGATCGGCGTGCGCTCGAGGACGCGCTCCGTGGCGACGCGCAGGGCCTCGCGCTGGCGCTCGAGACGCGCGACATCGAGGGGGCTGAACGACCGCCCGATCGCCAGGCTCATGCGCCCCGACTGCGTGCGGGTGCGGCCCGCGAACGGCCCGCTCGCCATCTCGTGCGCGCCGATCATGCCGCCGAGGAAGGTCGCGCTCTCGAGCCCGCGGAGCTCGACCGGATCCGTGGGCGCGCCGAGCGCCGCGAGGGCCCGCACGAAGCCCGCCCACACCGACCGCGCCACCCGCCACGGCAGCCGGAGCAGCGGGACACCGAGCCGCGCGGGCACCGCGGCCGACAGCGTGACGATGGGCTCGTCGGCCATGACCTGCCACAGCCGCGCGCAGTCATCGACGGTCCGCGTGATCGGGCCGACCGCATCGAGCGTGCGGACCGGGCTCTGGATGCCGATGCGCGGGTAGCGCGTGCGCGAGGGCTTGAGCCCGACGAGGCCACAGTACGCAGCCGGGATCCGGATGCTGCCGAGGCCATCGCCGCCGATGCCGTAGCGCGCGAGCCCGGCGGCGACCGCGACGGCGGTGCCGGTGCTCGAGCCACCCGGGATGTAGCCGGGCGCGCGTGGGTTGCGCGGCATCGCGTAGTGCATCAGCGCGCCGATGCCATCGATCCCGAGCTCGGTCATCTTGGCCTTGCCGAGGATGTGGCCGCCGGCGGCGACGATCCGCGCCACGATCGGGGCATCCGTGGTCGCGACCTCACCACCGTCGGCCATGCCGACGCCGGTCCGCATCCCGGCGACGTCGATCTGATCCTTGATCACGACGCCACCCTCGAGGATGCCGGGCGGCGGCGGCGGCCGCTCGGGGTTGCCGTCGACGAGCGGCGACGGCGAGATGGCCTCGAGATCAGGATCGGGGAGCAGCGCGGCGATCCGATCGGGCGTGACGAACGGGATCGGCGTGCGCGCGAGCCAGGTCAGGGCCCGCCCAGGACGGCGGCGGGTCAGGAAGGTCTCGGCGGCTTCGAAGAGTGCTGGGAATCCGGTGGCCACGCGGGGACTGTCCGCGCTCCGGAGCCCCGGGACAACCGATGAGATCGGCCGTCGCTCGGCTGCTGGCGGGTGCGGTCGCCACTCCGAAACGCAAAACGCCGCCAGCGCGCTCGCGTGCTAACGACGGTTGTCGGGCCAGAGAACAGTTGGACGGTGAACAGAACGCGACGTGGGCGGCAGATCAGAACGTGAAGATCTGATCGGCGCGCTTCTCGGCCGGCTTGGGCGCCGCCGTCTCCTGCTTCGGCTTGATGATCGGCGGCGGCGGCTCGACGGCATACCGCGCGGCGGCGGAGGTCATCGGGACCGGCTGTGGGGTCGGGCGGCTGAAGCTCTGGCTCGCGGTCTCGTGGACCGGCCGGCTCGGTTGCGGCAAGGGACGCATCGCGGCAGGAGCGGGCGCCGGGCGCGGCGTGGCCGGGATGATCGTCGTCGAGCCCTCGCCGAGGAAGTCGTTCACCCGGGTCTCGACGAGCTGGCTCATCGAGATGTTGTTGGTCTCGCAGAACGCCTTGAGCCGCTCGTACGTCATGCGGCTCACACTGATGCTACGTCGAGTCTGCTTCTTGGCCATAGTTCCTCTGTACGCTACAGGTAGGGGGTCGTCAAGCCAGTCCTACTAGGGCTGTACTCCCGTCCCAGCGAGAAGAGAAGTAGCACCGACGTCTGACATGGCTCCGGCGACGCGGCGGAGGCAATTGAGATCACTCGCGATCGCGATGCCGCGAGGAGCGAGCTCGCAGCTGCGGGGCGAACGCGGGAGGACGGGGGAGCCGTGTACGTTGGTGCACGTGACCGGACACGTGCACGGGCACCTACACGACAGTCCGACTGTCTGGACGCGAGCGGATCAGGACGAGCTGGCCGGGCGATCGCCGCTCGGGCGATCGAGCCAGTTGGTCGGCCGCAGGACGGTCAGGAGCTCGGCCTCGGGAGAGCCGGGCTGCGCCATGACGTCGTAGTCCCAGCGCACGAGCGGCGGGAGTGACATCAGGATCGACTCGATGCGGCCGTTGGTCTTGAGCCCGAAGAGCGTCCCACGATCGGAGATCAGGTTGAACTCGACGTAGCGGCCGCGGCGCCGGAGCTGCCACATCCGCTCGGTGTCGCCATACGGGAGTGGCTGGCGACGCTGGGCGATCGGGATGTAGGCCTGCGCGAAGGCGCGGCCGAGGTCGCGCACGAAGTCGAACACGGCCTCGGCGGGGTGCTCGCCCTTGGCGCCGAGGTAGTCGAAGAACACGCCCCCGACGCCGCGGGTCTCGTTGCGATGCGGCAGGAAGAAGTACTCGTCACACCACGGCTTGAAGCGGTCGTAGTCGCCGACCGGGCGGTGGCGGTCGCAGGCCTCCGCGAGCGTGCGGTGGAAGTGCACGGCGTCTTCGCGGAACAGGTAGTACGGCGTGAGGTCCGCCCCACCTCCGAACCACAGCGCGTCACCCTTCATCAGGCAGCGGAAGTTCGCGTGGGTGGTGGGCACCATGGGTGAGCGCGGGTGCAACACCAGGGAAATACCGCAGGCCTTGAACGTGCGGCCCTGCCCCGGCATGTGGTCGGCGATCTCCGCCGGCAGCTCGCCTTCGACGTTCGACCAGTTCACGCCGGCCTTCTCGAAGAGCGCGCCGCCCTCGAGCACTCTCGCCACCCCGCCCCCGCCGCCGGGCCGCTGCCACGCGTCGGTGGTGAACTCCGCGGAGCCGTCGGTGTCGGCGAGTGCGCGACACAGCTCTCCCTGCAATTCCGAGTAGAACTTCGCGGCGCGATCGAAGAGGTCCGACACCTCCGCATGCTACCATCGACGACGGTTCAAGCTTCGATGTCCGCTGCGATCCGACTCCTGCGTGCGACGGTCCTGTTCGGCGTCATCTTCCTCAGTTACCTGTGGCAGCTGTCGTGGGCGAGGCTCTGGCCGCGCCGCTATGACGCGCGGGCCCGCTGGAAGAAGATCAATCGCCGCAACGCCCGCCGCATGTACAAAGGCTTCGTACGGCTGCGCGGCGTGTACATCAAGCTCGGTCAGATTCTCTCGGTGATGGGGACGTTCCTGCCGCGCGAGTACACCGAGGAGCTCGAGGCGCTGCAGGACGACGTGCCGCCGCAGCGCTACAAGAAGATCAAGGCGACCTTCGTCGCGTCGTTCAACAAGCAGCCGCACCAGGTCTTCAAGACCTTCAACGAGCACCCGATCGCGGCCGCGTCGCTCGGCCAGGTCCACGAGGCGACGAACGCCGCGGGCGATCGGCTCGCGGTCAAGATCCTCTATCCGAACGTCGCGACGATCATCAAGGTCGACCTCCGCGTCCTCGGCTGGGCGCTCAGCATCTACTCGAAGTTCGTGCCGATCCAGCAGATCAGCCGCGTCCACGAGCAGCTCTCCGACATGCTCGCGCGCGAGACCGATCTCGCCAACGAGGCCCGCTGCATCACGCGGATGACCAAGAACTTCGCGGGCGATCCGGACGTGCTGTTCCCGACCGTCTATCCCGAGTGGTCGAGCCCGACCGTGATGACGATGACGTTCATGGACGGCTGCAAGATCACGAAGCGCGACGCGCTCGCGACGCTGCAGCTCGACCCGAACGACGTCGCGACGAAGCTCGTCAAGGTCTTCTACAAGCAGCTCTTCATCGATCGATTCTTCCACGCGGATCCGCATCCCGGAAACTTCTTCGTGCAACGCGGCCCCGAGGGGCAGGTCCGGATCGTCGTGCTCGATCTCGGCAGCGCGACCGCCCTGACCGACAACCTGGCGGACGGCATGTTCGACATCCTGTCCGGCCTGATGACCCGCAAGGACGACCTCGTCGTGCAGGGCATCAACACGATGGGCTTCATGGCGCCGAGCGGTGATCGCGCGCTGCTCGAGCGCACCGTCCGCAAGTACTTCGAGAAGCTGCTGAACCTCAACATCACCGACTTCGGCAAGATCGATCCCGCGGTCGCGCAGCAGCTCGCCGATCCCGACATGAAGCGCGACGAGCTCCGCGAGCTCATGAAGTCGATCGCGTATCCCGAGGGCTGGTTCTACGTCGAGCGCGCCGCCGTGATCATGTTCGGCCTGCAGTCGACGCTTGCGCCGAAGCTCAACGGCATCCACATCGGCTTCCCCTACATCACGCAGTTCATCATGGAGAAGAATGCGCAGCGGCTCGCCGACGCCGCCGCGCTCGCCGCCAAGGAGGCCGCCGCGAAGGATCCGGCCGCGCCGCCGAGCGTCGACAAGCCGAAGCACGCGACCGACGAGCACGAAGCTCTGCTGTTGAACTAACGCGCCGCTGACCCGAGCCGCGACCGAACTCCGGTTATCGTCGGAGGATGAGTAGTAGCGATCGGGGCGACCTGACCGTGATGGCGGCCCAGACGGTGGACGAGGCCGGCGTCGGCGACCGCACCGAGCCCGTGCTCGACTCGCTCGTCGGCCGGTACCGGGTAGCGCGGCGGATCGGCAAGGGCGGCATGGGCGAGGTGATGGGCGCGCGCGACGAGCAGATCGGTCGCGACGTCGCGATCAAGCGGATGCGCAAGGCGAACCCGGACCAGCGCGCGATCCAGCGGTTCCTCCGCGAGGCGTCGATCCAGGGCCGGCTCGAGCACCCGGCGATCTGCCCGGTCCACGAGATCGGGCACGACACCGACGGCCTGCCCTTCTTCGTGATGAAGAAGCTCGCCGGCACCACGCTCGCGAAGATCCTCGACCGGCCCGGCGGCGATCGCGCGACGTATCCGCTGCAGCGCGTGCTGCGCGCGTTCACCGAGGTCTGCCTCGCGATCGAGTTCGCGCACGTCCGCGGCATCGTCCATCGCGACCTCAAGCCCGACAACATCATCCTCGGCGACTTCGGCGAGGTCTACGTCCTCGACTGGGGCGTCGCGAAGGTGATCGGCGAGGACGACGACGGCGACTTCGCCGACATCAGCGGCAGCGGCGAGCACGCGACGGCGGCCGGCAGTGCGATCGGCACGCCGGGCTACATGGCGCCGGAGCAGGTCCACGGGCGCGCCGACATCGATGGCCGCGTCGACGTCTACACGCTCGGCTGCCTGCTGTTCGAGATCCTCGCCGGCGAGCCGCTGCACCCGCGCGGCGTCGAGGGCATGCACAGCGCGGTCGCCGGCCTCGACGCCCGCCCGTCGGTGCGCGCGCCCTCGCGCGAGATCCCGCCCGAGCTCGACGAGCTCTGCGTGCTCGCGACGCGGACGCAGCGCGACGACCGGATCCAGACCGCACGTGACCTCGGCGATCGCGTGCAGCGCTTCCTCGACGGCGATCGTGACGTCGCGCTGCGTCGCGACCTCGCGCGCACGCACCTCGACCGCGCGACCGCCGCCTTCGAAGCCGGGGACAGCGACGACCTCCGCGCGCTGGCGATGCGCGAGGCCGCGGCGGCGATGGCGCTCGATCCCGCCCTGCCCGGGCC
>JALZOI010000397.1 GCA_030857245.1 Myxococcota bacterium | reverse complement strand
CCCTGCCGGAGCGCCGGAGCGCGCGAGCCGCGGCGGTCCCCGACCCCACCGTCGAGCTCGATCCCGCGCAGCTCGACGAAGGCGACCTCGACGACGAGGGCCCGCGCCGCCGCGTGCTGCCGTACGTCATCGCGGCGGCGGTGATGCTCGTCGTCATGATCGTCGCGATCGTCGCGATCTCCCGGGGCCGCGACGAGCCGTCGGCGGCCGTGGCCGGAGCCGCCCGGGTCGCGGCGGATGCGGGGACGGTACCGCCGGCGATCGCCACGGCCGCCACCGATGCGGCCGAGCCCGGCGAGCCCGGCGAGCCCGGCGACGCTGGCGCGAGCAGCGTCGATGCGGCGGCGCTCGCCAGCTCGGAGATCGAGATGCTGCCGCCCGAGGAGGCGCCCGCGGCCGGTAGCGCCGCCGCAGCCGCCGCCTCCGTGACCGGCAGCGCCGCACCGGAGCCTGCCGTCAAGAAGCCACGCCCCAGACCGTCGCGCACGGCGCAGCAGCTCTACACCGCCGGGCTCGCGGCGTGGAACAAGCGGGACCTCGATCGGGCCTACGAGCTGTTCACCGACGGGCGCCACGCGAACGCGCGCTACGCGCCGAACTGGTATGGCATCGCGCTCGTCCACGAGAAGCGCGGGCGCAAGGCGGCCGCGAAGGTCGCGTACCAGCGCTACCTCGCGCTCGATCCGAACGCAGCGAACGCGAAGGCGCTCCGCGAGCACCTCAAGAAGCTGTGACGGCGAGCGGACCGCGCACCGCGGTCGCTACGTCAGCGTGACGTCCTCGAGGCGGGCCCCCTCGATCGCCTGCGTGAGCTCGCGATACCACCGCGTCGTCAGCTGCGTCCGCCCCGGCAGGGCGTGGGTGCCCCAGACGATCGCGAGGACGTTGCGCGTGCCGTCGTGGGTCTTGGTGCGCTGAGCGTCCTTGACCGGCGTTCCCGACGGCCCCTGCGCGTCGCACAGACAGACCAGCCCGCTCGCATCGATCACCTGCCCCGACGGATTGAAGACGTAGCTCGTTCCGGGCGGCGCGATCTGGATCGTCAGTGCACCGTCGAGCAGGTCGACGTCGACCAGCGAGATCGGCAGGCCGGCGTGGAGCGAGACGACGTTGCAGGTGTCCACGAGCGTGTTGATCCGGGGGAACCGCCCCTCGGCGATCGCACCGGTGAGGTACTCGGATGCCGGCTTGCTGCGACCCGCGGGCTTGAAGCCACCATGCCGGAGCAAGTCCCGGACGGCGGTCTTCACCGGCTCCGACGGCGTCACCGGTGCCGCCGCGCCCGTGAGCATCAGCGCCTCGACCGCCGCGGGGGCCGGGGTGGCAGGGAGTGGCCGGTCCAACCGGACGACGAACACCCCTGCATCGAGCAGGGGATGGGGTGCGACCGAGAGAGTGAGCGACATACCTACACCTCTATGTAGCCCGCCCTGACGCCCCCAAAACACGCGTTGCGATACAATGTGCGGGTGTCCGCAGCGGAGGGGGCCGGCTCGCGACCGACCAGGCTTGGCCGGTATGAGCTGATCACCCAGATCGGTCAGGGGGGGATGGCGGAGGTGCAGCTCGCGCTGCAGCGCGGACCTGCGGGTTTCGAGAAGCTCGTGGTCGTCAAGCTGGTGCACGAGAACCTCGCGTCCCAGCGCGACTTCGTCGAGATGCTGCTCGACGAGGCGCGGGTCGCCGCGCTCGTCAAGCACCCGAACGTCGTCGACATCTACGACCTCGGCGAGGCCGAAGGCCGGTTCTTCATCGCGATGGAGTACCTCGAGGGCGAGCCGCTGCTCGCCGTGCTGCGCGCCGGCCGTGAGGGCAAGCGCCTCGACGTGATGTCGACCGCGCGCCTGATCTCCGATACCGCCGAGGGGCTCGATGCCGCGCACGAGCTCCGCTCGATGGCCGGCGATCCGCTCGAGCTCGTCCACCACGACGTCTCGCTCGGCAACATCGTCGTCCTCTACAACGGCCAGGTGAAGCTCGTCGACTTCGGCGTGGCGAAGGCGACGCAGAGCGTGTCCTCGCGCGCGCGCGTGCAGGGCAAGTTCAGCTACATGGCGCCCGAGAAGCTGCGCGGTGGCGCCGGCGATCGCCGCAGCGACATCTGGTCGCTCGGCTGCGTGTTGTGGGAAGCGCTGACGTTGAAGCGGCTCTTCAAGGGCGGCAACGACAGCGACACGATGAAGCAGGTGCTCGAGTCGATCATCCCGCCGCCATCGAAGGTCAACAGCGTCGTCCTGCCGGAGTTCGACGTCGTGGTGATGAAGGCGCTCGAGCGCGACCCCGAGCATCGCTACGCGACGGCGAAGGAGATGGCCTCCGATCTCGAGGAGGTGCTCCGCAAGCAGGGCTACGGCGGCAAGAACGACGCGATCGCGAAGTACATGCAGGCCACGTTCGGCGACCACATCGCGGCTCGCAAGAAGCTGCTGCAGGAGGTCTCGAGCAAGGGCCGCGCGAGCGCCGATGTCCTGCAGGCCGCGTTCACGGACGGTGCGCCCGGCTCGCCGATGCTGTCGGGCGAGTTCTCGGTGAAGTTCAAGCCGACGACCGCCGAGCTGCGGGCCGAGGGGACCCCGCAGCGCACCGACGGCACGCCGTCGCGCAGCGGCTCCGGCACGCACCCGACGGTGGGCCGGTCGCAGCGGCTGTCGGTGCCGCCGCCGATCGCCGAGACCACGGCGATCGAGGGCGTGCGGCTCCCGGACCGCCGGCCGCTCTACGTCGCGGGTGGGATCGGCGCGCTGCTGCTCACGATCATCGTGGTCGCGCTCGCGCTCGGTCGCTCCAGGAACGATGGCCGCGTCGCCGCGGTCCCGCTCGATGCCGCCGTCGCGATCGTCGCCGACGCCGCGGAGCCGGTCGACGCCGCCGTGGAGCTCGACGCGGGCGAGATCGAGATCGAGATCGACGACGACGGATCGGGCCCGCCCGACGCGGGCTCGGCCGGTACGAAGCCGGGCACCGGCTCCGGCCAGATCCGCCGACCTCCGCCCGACCGGCCCGACGCCGCGGCGCTCGCGACGGCGGGCATCCAGGCGTTCGTACGCGGCGACACGAAGACGGCGCTGCAGACGTTCAAGCGCGCGCAAGCCGCCAACCCGAGCTACGCCCCGACGTGGCGGGGGCTCGGGATGGTGCACGAGAAGCTCGGCAACCCGGGTGCCGCGAAGGCGGCGTTCCAGCGATACTTGATCCTCGCTCCGAACGCGTCGGACTCCGCGCAGATCCGGGCGCGCATGGGAACCCTATGATCCGCAGCCTGCTGGCAGTCCTCCTCATCGTCGGACTCACGGCGGGGCCCGCGCTCGCCGGGCCGCGCAAGGTGCTGGTGCTGCCGCTCGATGGTACCGCGGAGCCGGCGACGCGGACGAAGCTCTCAGCATCGCTGCAGAAGATGGCGCGCGTGCTCGACGGCGAGGTCACCGCCGGTGACGCGACCTTCAACGATACGGCGACCGCGATCGGCTGCGACCCGACGAAGCCGGACTGCGCGGAGAGCGTGCGCGCGACGCTCGCCGTCGACGAGCTGGTCTACGGCACCGCCGACGAGGACGCCGGCCAGGTCACGCTCGTCGTGAAGCGGTCCATGAAGGGCAAGCAGCCGCGCGAGGTGTCGCGCTCGTTCCCGGCGAGCACACCCTCGCAGAAGGTCGAGGTCGAGCTGCTGCCGGTGTTCAGCAGCGAGCCGCTGCCCGATCCCGCCACCGATCCGACCGTCGACCCCGATCCCGCCGTCGACCCGCCCACCGGATCCGAGCCGGTCGCCCCACCGACGCCCGCGGTGTCGAGGCGCGAGCGCAACGTCTCGATCGCGATCACCGCAGGCGGCGGCGTGTTGCTCGTCCTCGGGTTCTCGCTGTGGTCGAGCAAGGCGGGGCTCCAGGATGACATCGACAATCACCCGACCACCACGCGCGAGGACATCGAGGAGCTCCAGGAGCTCGAGGACCAGGCGAGCTCGCGGGCGTGGGCGGGCAATTTCTTCGTGGTCGCGGGCCTCGCGGTCGCCGCCTACGGCGGGTGGCGGCTCTACCGCGATCACCAGGAGCACAAGCAGAAGCTGACGATCACGCCCGTCCCCGTCGAAGGCGGAGCCGCGGTGATCCTGCGAGGCGTGCTGTGACGTTGCGGGTGGTGCTGCCGCTCGCGGCGCTGGTCGCGCTCGGGATCGCGATGTCGACGAGTTGCCTCGTCGACCGCCGGTCCGACGAGCTCACGTGCGTGGCGGGCCAGACCGACTGCGGCGCCGATCGCATCTGCGATGACGGCTACTGCATCAAGGCGGAGTGCCCGTCGGGGTGCTCGAGCTGCGACGTGTCGCTCAAGACGTGCCAGATCACGTGCAACAGCCCGAACAAGTGCCGCGCCGTCGCGTGCCCCGATGGCTACGCGTGCACGATCGCGTGCAGCGCCAATGGCGCCTGCGATGCGATCGACTGCACGGACGCCACGGCGTGCGACGTCACCTGCTCGGTCGGCAACGCGTGCGGCAACATCACGTGCGGCAATGGGCCGTGCGACGTCCGTTGTACCGCGTCGAACAGCTGCGAGGCCATCGCTTGCAGCGACTCGTGCAAGTGCGATGTGGCCTGCCCGACCGGCAACTGCGGCTCGACCACGTGCCCGAGCGCCGATACGTGCACGACCGACAGCACGCCCGCGGGCGTGTGCTCGTCCGCCCGCTCCGACTGCAATCGCTGCAACTAGCGCCGCGGCTTGCGGCCTTGCCGGGGGCAGAGTACGAATACGTCCGTCGCGGTGCAGGCCGCCTGGAGCGTTGCCATGAGCGAGAAATTCCCGATGACCCCCTCGGGGTTCGCCTCGATGAAGGCGCACCTCAAGCGCCTCAAGGACGTGGACCGCCCGAGGAACTCACGCGCCATCGAGATCGCGCGGGGGCACGGTGACCTCAAGGAAAACGCGGACTACAGCGCCGCCAAGGAAGAACAGGGCCTGATCGAGGCGAAGATCCGCGAGCTCGAGGCGAAAAGCGCGATGGCCGAGGTGATCGATCCAACCAAATTGTCGGGATCGAGAGTCAAGTTCGGGGCCACAGTGACCATCGAGGATACCGAGACCGGCGAGGCGACGACCTACACGATCGTCGGCGAGCACGAGGCCGACATCAAGAAGGGCCGGATCTCGATCGGCGCCCCGGTCGCGCGCGCGCTGATCGGCAAGGAGATCGGCGACACCGTCCCGCTGCCGAGCGCCAAGGGCAAGCGCGAGGTCGAGGTGACCAACGTGGAGTGGTTCGACGTTCCCCCCCTCGACGAGGTTGTCACGTGAAGCGATTGCTCCTGGGTACGATGCTCTCCCTGACGGTGCTCGCACCGCTCGTGCTCGTGGCTGGCTGCAAGCAGAAGGAAGGCGAGCGCTGTCAGGTCGAGGCTGACTGCGAGGAGGGCCTCGTCTGCGCGCAGGCCACGCAGACCTGCGCCACGAGCGCGGGCGGCGACATCGACGCCCTGCCCCCGATCGACGCCCCCGCCGATAGCGCGGTCCCGGTCGACGCGATGCCCGACGCCGCGCCGGACGCCGCGCCGAACTGACCGCGACCGGCCCCACGACTGACCACGAGCTTCCCCGGCGACCCGGGTCGGCTATGGCAGGGCGCGCGCCGGGATCGAGCGGGCGCAGCGGAAGCCGACGTGCGTGAAGCGGCGGTTGGCCTCGTAGAGGCTGTTGAAGGGATCGCGGAGGTTGGACTTCGCGACGAAGGTGGGCTGGCGCCACGAGCCGCCGCGCACGATGCGGGCGGCGGTCATCGAAGTGGTCTCGCGGTGCGGGTTCACGCTCGGGAGCTCCTGGTAGCCGCGGATCTTGTCGGTCGCGGCGAACGCATCCGCGGTCCACTCGGCGACGTTGCCAGCCTGGTCGCGCGTGCCGAACGGGCTCTCGCCCCACACGTAGCTGCCGGGCGGTGACAGCAGCGGTGCGCCGTCGCTGCCGTCCGGATCCCCGAAGAACTGCAGCGGCACCTGCGAAGGCGAGCGCTCGATCTCGCGCATCGCGGTCGCGCGCGGCTGGCCGTGGTTGAAGTCCTTGGGCTGCTCGAGCTCGCCCCACGGCCACGTCGCGGCCGGGTCGTCGCCGCGCGCCGCGCGCTCCCACTCGGCCTCGGTCGGCAGCCGGCCGCCGCGCCAGCGACAGAACGTCTGGGCCTCGTGCCACGTCACGTTGACCATCGGCCACTCGTCGCGGATGTAGCGCTCGTCGCCCGCGATCATCGGATCGAGCTCGCAGCCGCCGGCGGCGACGCAGCGGCGGTACTCCGAGACGGCGACCTCGAGGCGATCGATCATGAAGGCGTCGAGGTAGACCTCACGCGGCTCCATCTTCGAGAGATCGTCGAGGTAGTCGTCGCAGAAGCTCACGCGCTGACCGCCCATCGTGACGCCGGTGCTCGCCGGAAACAGGATGTTGCACTGCGCGTGCGCCGCCTGGACGCTGTCCGGATCCGCGCCCATCAGGAACCGGCCCGCCGGCACCCGGACCTCCTGATCACGCTTCGCCTCGACGCGGACGACGCGGCCGCGCCGCGGCTCGTCACCTGCGATCGCGACTCCGAGCGGAGCGAGCGTCGCCAGGCACAGCAGCGCGACCTTGGACATCCCGCAATGGTGGCCCACCCTCAGCGCGCCAGCAACCACCCGAGGGCGTGGCGGACCCGCACGGCCAGCTCGAGGCGACCCTCCCCCAGTGCCTCGCACGTGGGGAGGACCAGGGCGGCACGGCCGCGTTGCGCCGAGGACCGCACGATCGCGGCGGTCGCGATGGCGGGATCGGCGTCGTGCGCCAGCTGCGCGAGCACCGAGGGATCGATCATGATCGCGACGACCGCCTCGCGGACCTGCGAGGCGGGATCGCTGGCGGCCGCGGCGAGCAGCGCCGGCGCGCGATCGCCGAGCGCGGTGATCGCGGCGGCGCGAACATCGGGATCGCGATCCCGCACGAGCCGGCGGAGCTCGGGCTCGGC
>JALZOI010001017.1 GCA_030857245.1 Myxococcota bacterium | reverse complement strand
GCGCTGCTCGCGCCGCTCGTCAGCCACGAGCCGGTCGCGGCTCGCTCGTGCGACGCCGCGAAGGCGGTGCTCGAGCGCGGCCGCCGTCCCGATCTCGTCGAGGCCGTGACGCTCGCCGACCTCGCGCTCCGCTACGTGATCGATCGCGACCTCATCGCGATCCCGCGCCTCCACCGCCGCGAGCACCTGCTCGGCGCGATCGGCGCGGCGAGTGCGCCCCCGCTCACCGCCGCGACGCGCACCCGCCTCGACGAGCTGCTCGGGACCTGAGCCGGGGAGATTGGCCGCCAAGGCCGCCAAGTGACGCCAAGAATTCGGCGAGAAGGTCGGAGGGTGCCCCCCGTCCTTCACCCCTTCCTTGGCGGGCTTGGCGCTCTTGGCCAATCTCTCCCGCTCTCTGAGAGCGCGCCCGGCTCGCCGGCCGTTGCGACCTGAACAGACTATCAGTAAGCTCGCCGGGTGAAGCCGCGCGACGCCGCCAACCCGCCGAACCGGTTCCACACCCAGATCGTCACCTACGACGACGGCGAGGGTCCCCCACCCGCGCCGATCACGATCATCGAGGATCAGTCGCGCTCGATCCTCAGCGAGAACGACTCGCCCGACGTCGGCTTCCGCTGGAGCGCCAACCCGTACCGCGGCTGCCAGCACGCCTGCTCTTACTGCTACGCGCGCCCGTCGCACGAGTACCTCGCCCTCGGAGCGGGCACCGACTTCGACACGAAGATCGTCGTCAAGCGGCAGGCGCCGGAGCTGCTGCGGGCCGCGTTCGACAAGCCGAGCTGGCAGGGCGAGCTCGTCATGTTCTCGGGCGTCACGGACTGCTACCAGCCGATCGAGAAGGAGCTCGAGATCACGCGGCGCTGCCTCGAGGTCTGCCTCGAGTACCGCAACCCCGTCGACATCATCTCGAAGAGCGCGCTGGTGGAGCGCGACCTCGATCTGTTCCTCGCCCTCGCGCAGGAGGCGCGGTTCCACCTGAGCGTCAGCCTCGCGTTCACCGACAACGCGATGTCGCGCGCGATCGAGCCGTGGGCGGCGTCACCGGATCGCCGGTTCAAGGTCATCGAGACGATGGCGAAGGCGGGCGTGCCGGTCGGCGTCATGCTCGCGCCGATCATCCCGGGCGTGAATGACAGCCAGATGGTCGGCCTGCTCGAGCGCGCCGCGAACGCGGGCGCCACGCGGGCGGGCTGGGTGCTGCTCCGGCTCCCAGGCGTCGTGAAGCAGGTGTTCGAGGAGCGCACGCGCGCCGCGCTGCCGCTCGCGGCCGACAAGATCCTGCATCGCATCCGCAACACGCGCGGCGGCGAGAAGCTCTACGACTCGACGTTCCACACGCGCGGCCGCGGCGAAGGTCCGTACGCCGACATGCTCGCCACGATGTTCGAGACCACCGTCGCGCGGCTCGGGCTGAACGCACGCCGGTGCGACAAGACCAAGCTCGGGCAGGTCGGTGATGACGACGAACCGACCACGTTCCGGCGGCCACCGAAGCCCACCAAGCAGCTCTCGCTGTTCTGAAGGACGACGTCCCGCTACATCCACGCCGGTGTGGACGCGGAGATCGTGCGACCTCCTCCGACGCGTTCTACCGGGAGTACGAGCCGAATCACGGGATCCGAGAGGTTTTCGGACACACGAGTTGAACGTGAGGCGTGCAACCGTTATCGCGAGTTCGTTAGTATGGGCAGAGCACGTGCCGCTCCCCGCCGAAGGAACTGTGATGGACCTGTCCGAACGTACCGCCGGTCTCATGCGTTCCCTGATCGAGGTCGTGTACTTCGAGCGCGATCCGCTGGAGAAGATCGACCACGTGCTGCAGGTCGCGATGTCGGGCTCGATCGAGGAGTACCGCGCCGCGCTCGATCAGGCGCTCGCGAGCAACGTCCCGCTCGCCAACCTCGGGCCCGAGTATCACCCCGAAGTCATCGTGCGAAAGTTCCTCGCCGAGGTCCGCCGCCGCCTCTCGGACTTCGAGCAGCTGAATTGATCCTAGTACCCGGCCACAGGGGTTTTGACCTGTTCACGCCGCGGCCTTGATGGCGCGAGCCAGCGCGTGGCCGGCTGGACGCGGATACGCGCGGCCGAGCTTCTCCCGCGCACGCTCGACCGTAAAC
>JALZOI010000396.1 GCA_030857245.1 Myxococcota bacterium | reverse complement strand
TCGTCGCACGGGCCGAGCATGACCGCGCCGGTGGGGCTCACCGCCGCGCAGCGTTCGCCGGTGCGCAGCACGCCGGCGGCGCCGGGGCGCAGGCCGATCGCGTAGCGGTGGTGCAGCCAGGTCTCGTGCGCCGGACTGATCGGGACGCACGCGTCGGGGCAACCCCGGTAGAGCGCGAGGATGGCGGCGGCGCGGTCGTAGAGCGGCTGGATCACGTTCGGCGGCTCGGTCTCGGTGTTGTAGCCGCGATACGTGATCAGCTGCGGCTGTTGCGTCGACGCGGCCGTCGCCACGACGGCGAGCGCGCCGGTGACCTCGTGATCGGCGTGATCTCGACCGTGGCCCGCCGTGCCGTCGAGGGTGCGGATCGTCGCGGGTGCCGAGGCATCGATCACGGCGGCGACCGCCGCGATCAGGCCCGCGCGATCGTAGGTGGTGGGGTGGCGCGCGATCGTCGCGACGGACGCGATCGAGCCATCCCACAGGCGCGCCAGGCTCGCGGCGCGCTCGCCTTGCTTGCCGCCATCGGGATAGCCGAGGAACACCAGCGACACCGCACCGGCGGCGAGCCGGCAGTGCAGCGCGGTGTGGGAGGCGAGCTCGATCGTGCCGCAGAACCAGTCATCGGCCCCGGCCATCCCGGCGTAGGCGCGCAGCAGGCCGCGCTCGCGGTCCTCGGCGAGCGCGAGCCCGCCGCCACCATTGCCCGCGGTGACGTAGACGGTCGTGACGCCCGTGCCCCGCCGCACCGCCTCGTGGAGATCCGGCTGCATGAACAGCAGGTCGTCGTCCTGGTGCGCCACGATCGTGACGTCGCTCGCGGGCGCCAGCGGCAGGCCGGGCGGATACGCGTTGTCACCGCAGCCGGGCGCACCGGCCAGGGCGATCGCCCAGGCCAGTACGACGAGCCAGGGCAGGCGCATCCGGCGAGTCTTGCCGTCGAGGCGCCCGACGGTCAAGCCGCCACTGCGCAGCGTCGGACGCGAGCGGCGGTGCCCGGCGAAATGCGAGCGTTCACGGGCAGCTGGCTGTATGGTGTGCGCGTCTCATGTGCGGCATCTTCGGAGTCATCTGCGCCAGCCATGATCCGGCGACGCGCGAGTTCGCGCGATCGTTGATCGTGTCCCTGCTCAAGTACTCGGAGACGCGGGGCCGTGAAGCCGCCGGGATCGCGATCCACGATGGCACCTCGATCGAGGTGCTCAAGCAGTCGGGCAGCGTCACCGACTTTCTCCAGAACGAGCGCTTGCACGCGCTGTTCGGGAGCCTCCGCAGCGCGTCGCCGCTGCTGGCGATCACCGGCCATTCGCGCCTCGCGTGCAACGGCACGCAGGCGGATGCCCTCAACAACCAGCCGGTGATCACGCACGGCGCGGTCGCGTTGCACAACGGCATCATCGTCAACGATCGCGCCATCGCGGCGCGCCATCCCGAGCTCGCCATGCGCGGCGAGCTCGACAGCGAGGTGCTCGCGGCACTCCTCCGCACCAAGCTGGACGCGAGCGGTGACCTCGTCAGGGCGACGCGCGAGACCTTCGCCGAGATCGAGGGCTCGGCGTCGGTGGCGATGATGTTCGACAACCTGCAGGTCATGCTGCTGGCCACGAATACGGGCTCGCTGTTCCAGCTGACGAGTGAGGACGGGACGCTCTGCGCCTTCGCGTCCGAGCGGTTCATCCTGCAGCGGATTCTCGAGGACAAGGAGATCGGTGCGCGGCTCGGCGCGTCGCGGCTGGAGCAGGTGCGCGCCGGGCATGCCCTCGCGATCCAGCTCGGCGATCTGCGCCGGCACGCCTTCTCGCTGAGCGCGGGTGAGGACGAGCCTGCGCTCACGCAGGACTTCGTGCCGAACGGGCACAACGTCCAGATCGTCGATCACAGCTCGAACATCGAGCGGCTGCGCCGGTGCGTGAAGTGCGTCCTCCCGCAGACCTATCCGTACATGGACTTCGACGCCGACGGCGTCTGCCGGTATTGCCGCACGTGGAAGCGGATCGCTCCCAAGGGCGAGCAGGCGCTGATCGACGCGGTCGCGCCGTACCGCAGCAAGGACGGCAGCCCCGACGTGATCGTGGCGTTCTCGGGCGGCCGCGACTCGTCGTACGGGCTGCACTACGTGAAGAACGTCCTCGGCATGAACCCGGTGGCCTTCACCTACGACTGGGGCATGGTCACCGACCTCGCACGGCGCAACCAGGCGCGCGTGTGCGGGAAGCTCGGCGTCGAGCACATCATCCGGTCGGCGGACATCACGGCGAAGCGCCGGTTCGTGCGCAAGAACGTCGAGGCGTGGCTGAAGAAGCCGGAGCTCGGCATGGTCACGCTGCTGATGGCCGGCGACAAGGAGTTCTATCAGCACGCTCGCCAGCTCCGCAAAGAGACCGGCATCAAGCTGGTCATCTTCTGCACGGGCAACATGATCGAGGACGCGCCCTACAAGGTCGGGCTGATGGGCGTGCGCCAGGATGATCACGGCGCGACGCTGACCGGCATGTCGAAGCGCAACAAGCTCGGCATGCTCTGGTACTTCGCGAAGAACTACGCGAAGAACCCGGGCTACATCAACGAGTCGCTGCTCGATACGGCGAACGCGTTCTGGCAGACCTTCGTGGTCAAGGATGACTTCCTGTACCTCTTCCACTACCTGCCGTGGCACGAGGACACGATCGTCGGGACGATCCGCCGCGAGTACGACTGGGAGATCGCGCCCGACACCAACACGACGTGGCGCATCGGCGACGGCACCGCGTCCTTCTACAACTACATCTACTACGCGATGGCGGGCTTCACCGAGGACGAGGTGATGCTGTCGAACATGGTGCGCGAGGGCATGCTCGATCGCGACGAGGCGCTGCTACGCGCGATCGACTACTCGAAGCCACGCTGGCCCTCGATCCGTGAGTACGCGCAGCTGGTCGGGTTCTCCGCCGAGGAGGCCCTGCAGATCATCAACGCGGCGCCGAAGCTCTACTGAGCGCGCTCCCAGGCGATCGTCACGTAGCGATTCGTGAAGCCGTAGCGCACCGTCGCTGCGAGCCGACGAGCGGCGGCGCGCGGGTGGCGCAAGTAGTAGCTCGTCAAGCTGCTGCGCATCGTGTTCATGCGCGGCTCGGTGCGCGTCAGGACGCCCCAGAGCTCGTAGGGCTGGACCTGACGGAGCTGATCGATCTCGCGCATGCCGTAGCGTTCGACGATCGCGCGGAACGACGCCTCGGTGAAGTCGTGGAGGTGGTGCGGGTTGACGTCTGCCGAGGGGGTCGTCGGCACCGAGGTGATCAGCACGCCGCCGGGGCGGAGCGCCGCGATCAGCCGGACGATCAACTTGTCGGGATCGTCGACGTGCTCGATCGTCTCGAGCGAGACCACGGTGTCGAAGCCGTCGTCATCGTGAAAGCGCAGCGCGTCCTCGCAGACGAAGCGCACGCCCTCGCGCTGGTACCGCCGGGTGGCGTACGCGACCGCGTCTGCGGAGCGGTCCACGCCGACGGCCTCGGTGACGTCCCGGCCGTGATCCGCGAGCAGCCGGGTGCCGTAACCGACGCCACAGGCCATGTCGAGGATGCGACCACGCGCGTGCCGCTGGGCGAGCTGGTAGCGCGCGAGGTGCAGCCCGAGCGTGGTGGTGCCGGTGACGTCGGTGCTGCTCAGATCATCCGGCACCAGGCGCTCGAGGCTGCGGAGGTCGCGCGTGCTGTCCACCTGCTTGGCCGTCACGGCGGGATCTACCCACGTCACCCCGGTGCCGGCAAGCGCGATCAGGCAGCCGGCCGCCGCGGCTTGCGGACGACGAGCTGCGCTGCGCCGCCCGCGAGCCCGACGGCGAGGTGGGCGAACCACAGCCCGAGCGAGGCGGCGAGCGCGTCGGCCTCGGGCATCCCGAACAGCCGGCCACACAGCGCGACGTAGACGGCCTCGCGCGCGCCCGCGCCGCCGACGGTGATCGGCAAGAACGTCGTCGCCGCCGCGAGCGGGACGACGAGCAAGGACGCGCCGAGATCGATCGGGCCGAGGGCGGCGAGCAGGTACCAGCCGGCGAGGGCGATCAGCGCCTGCGTGACGACGCTGAGCCCGAGCGCGAGCAGGAACCCGCGGACCTCGTGGAGCGCCGGCAGCCGGTTCGCGATCTTGGCGAGCGGCAGCGGCAGGAATGGCGCGAGCCGCCGCGCGAGCGGGATCGTGCCGACCAGCGCGCACGAGCCGGTGCAGCCGAGCACGGTCCACCACCACAGCGATCCGGTGTCGATCGAGCCGCCGGCGGCGACGAGCCCGACCGCGAGCAGCGCGAACAGCCCGAACAGCCCCTGGGCGCGCTCGACGAGCACGACGGCGAGCGCGCCGGTCGCGCCTTCGCCTTCGAAGGCATCGTGGGTGACGACGCCGCGCCCGACATCGCCGGCGACTGCGCCGGGCAGGTAGTTGTTGTAGAAGAACGCGACGAAGTAGAGGTAGACGAGCCGCCCGAGCCGCGGGATCCGGGTCGCGCCGTACGCCGCCATCAGCAGCCGCCAGCGTACGGCGCCGGCGACCACGTTCGCCGCGACGAGCAGGCTCGCCACCGCGAACACCGTCCACGGGATCCGAGCGAGGGCGACGCGGGCCTCGCCGAGGTCCACGGTCAGCGCGATCCAGGCGAGCCCGGCGGCCGTGCCGAGCAAGCGAAGCGCGAGTCCGAGCCAGCGTGGCATCGGCACACCGTAGGGGGACGCCCTCCACGAACGCAACTTCGGACAGGCGCTGTCCGGTACCCCGCCATGCTCGCTCGGCATCTCGCGGACTTGCGGCCACGAAGTTGCGTTAGTGGAGGGCGTCCCCTGGCTTGGGCCGGGATCGGCGTGCTAACGCCGCGACGTGATCGATTGGCTGCGCGCCGTCGGGGTGCGGTTCGGGCGGAGCCCGGGCGGGCAGCTGGTGATCGGCGGGCTCGTGCTGGCGCTCGCGTTTCCGTCGCGGCTCTCGGGCTCGATCGGGATGATGATCGTCGCCGGCGCGCTCGGCATCGCGGTGATGCTCGCGTGGCCGCAGCTGCCGGCGTGGCTGCGCGTGCCGCCGACGCAGGTCACGAGCACGCTCGTCGTGACGCTGGTCGTGATGCTGGGGCTGTCGACGTTCTGGGATGCGCTGCTCGTATCTCCGGACTGGCCGATGGGCGACTGGGGGCCGCAGCGCGCCGTGCTCGCGAACATCATGGACGCGCTGCCCGGGCTCGACACGCCGGTGTGGAACCACGCCGTCGCCACCGGCGACGCGCCGCTCGAGCTGTATCCGAAGCTCACGTACATCGTGACCGGCCACGCCGCCCTCGCGCTCGGGCTCGCCGATGATCTGCCGCGCGCGATGATGGTCGTCGCGGTGCTCGTGCACGTCGGGATCGCCGCCGCGACCACCGCGATCGCGATGCGGGCCGCGCCGAAACCGATCGCGCTGATCGTCGGGCTGCTCACGATCGTCGAGAGCGGCGCGGTCGCGCACGGCGGCACCGTCGGGCTGTTCCGCTGGGCGCTCCTCCACAGCGCGCTCGCGCTCGCCTTCGCGACGATCGCGGCGCTCGGCATCCTCGGCGCGCTGCAGCGGCCGCGGCTGCGCTCGTCGATCGCGATCTGGCTCGGCACCGCGCTCGCCGCCGCGACCCACCCCGCCGGCCTGATCTCCGCGGCCGCGAGCGTGCTCGCCCTCGCGCTCGTCGCGCTGCTCGCGTCCGATGTCCCGCCGCGCCGCGCGCTGATCGCGATCGCGCACGTCGCCCTCGGCGTCGCGCTGTCGGCGTTCGCGTGGATGCCGCTCGCGGCGCGCATCCTCGCGTACGGGCAGCACTACCCGAATGCGATCCGCGATCCGGCGTCGCTCGTCGCGGATCTGCTGCAGGCACCGTCGCCGGCGACGGCCTTCGCGATGCTGGTCTACGCCGGCTACCTCGGCATCCTCGCGGGCCTGTGGTCGCGGCGCGCGCCGATCGTGTTCGTGGCCGCGAACGCGCTCGTGCTGCTCGTCGGGCTGAGCGACGCACCGTACCTCGCGCTCGATCTCGCGCCCGGGCAGGGCGTCGCGCGGCTCGGCACCGAGCGCCTCGCACAGCTCGCGCGGCCGTTCGTCGCCGCCGCTGGCGCCTTCGGGATCGCGGTGGTCGCCCGCGAGGCGATGCGCGGCTGGCATGCCGCTACGACGAATCGCAGGCTGATCGCGGCAGCGCTGATCGGCGTGATGACGGCGGCGATCGTGCGCGTGATCCCCGGCGTGTGGGGTGCGGCCTCGAGCCGCGCGTTCAGCGAGACCCAGGTGTTCGCGCCGGACCGCGAGGGCCGCCACGAGCTCGTGCGGTGGGCGCGCCAGCAGGTCGCCACGCTCGGCCCGGCGACGTGGGCCCGCGCCGTCGTCGAGACCGACACCCACGAGCACTTTCACCTGACGGCCGAGACCGGCCTGCCGACGTTCCACCTCGCGCCGCAGCCGGATCTGTTACTGCGCGAGCACATCGAGGATCTGTCTCCCGCGAGCCTGCGGCGGTTCAACGTGCGGTGGGTGATCGCGTCGGGTACGTCGCCGTCGATCGGCGACCCCGCGACCGAGCAGCAGCTCGGCTCGTTCCGGATCCGCGAGATCGCCGGGTGGGATGGCCAGTTCGCGCGCATCGAGCGCGGCACCGGCAGCGTCCGCACGCTCGCGCTCGACGACGACCGCGTCGAGATCGAGGTGATCGGCGCGGAGCCCGTGCTCGTCGTGCTCGGGACGGCGTACTACCCGCGGTGGCGCGCGCGCCACGCGAGCGGCGTCGCCGAGCCGGTGTACGCGCACCCGACGATCCCCGGCGGCACGCTCCACGTGGTCTCGGCGTGGGTCGCGCCCGGGCGCACGACGTTCACCGTCGACGGCCCGCTGCCGTCGGACGGCCAGGGCCGCGCTCTCTCGATCCTCGCGGCGCTGCTCGCGCTCGCCGTGATCGCGATCTGGAGCCTGCGTCGGGTCCGCGGCCGGCTGCTGCGCCGCATCGGGC
>JALZOI010000395.1 GCA_030857245.1 Myxococcota bacterium | reverse complement strand
GGCCACGGCGGCGCCGGCCCGCGCCGCCGCCGGCGGGCCCCGCGGGCTTGCGTCGATCTCGTTTGACATGCAGGGGAGGTTGGTCTTACCAATTGGTCTTACCAATGGTCACCGCCGCCGCCGCCATCGCCTCCGTTGCCCCTGCCGAGCCCGACATCACCGCGATCGACGCGGTGTTCGAGCAGCTCCTCGCCGACATCGTGCGCGGCGTGCATCCCGCCGGGACCCGGCTGCCGGCCGAGCGCGAGCTCGCCCGCCAGCTCGGCGCCTCCCGGCCAACGCTCCGGGAGGCCCTGCGCCGGCTCGGCGAGTGGAGCCTGATCGAACCGCGGCGGGGCTCGGGCGTGGTCGTCCGCCCGTACCGCGACTGGTCGATCGAGGTGATTGCGGGCTACCTGCGCTACGGCAAGCCGCAGGGCGACCAGCCATCGATCGGGCAGATCCTCATCGACCTGCTCGCGATGCGTCGCGCGGTCGTGCTCGAGGTGATCCGGATGACGGGCTCGCGGATGCCCCAGGGCGGCACGCAGGGGGCCCGCCTCGCGATGGCGCGCGCGTGGGCGATGCGCGATCAGCCGAGCTATGCGCGGGAGGACTTCGAGGTCATGCGGCAGATCGTCGAGGCCGCGAAGTTCACGCCGGCGCTGTGGCTGTTGAACCGGATCAGCGAGATCTGGACCGACGCCGCCGCCGTGCTGCGGTTCGCGGTCCGCGCCCCGGACGACTACGTCGCCGTGCACACGCGGTTCTTCGAGCTGCTCGAGCTCGGTGATGGCGACGGCGCCAGCGAGCACATGCGCGGCTACCTCGAACGCCACGACGGCGGCATGACCAAGCTCCTCCAGGTGCTCGCGTGACCGCGGCTGGCTACCAGCACTCGACGACCGGGCGCGCGGTGCTGCGGTCGCTCGTGCCCGTGATCTGTCCGCCCGAGGCGCAGCACCTCGCCGACGCGGTCCTCGATCACATGGAGCTCACGATCGGCGCGTCGCCGGCGCTGCTCCGCACGATGATCGGCGTGGGCCTCCGGACCTACGATCTCGGCGCCGTCCCCCGCCATCGCCGCCGCGCGCACAAGCTGGCACCGGCGCAGGCCGAGGCGTACTTCGCCTCGTGGGAGCACGGCCTCACGCCGCTGCACGTGCAGTTCGCGCGGGCGTTGAACCAGCTGATGTCGCTGTCCTGCTACGAGCTGCCGGCGATGATGGAGCGCTGCAGCTTCCGCCCGGGGCCGTGGATCGACGAGGTCCGCGAACGCCGGCTCACCGTGTACCGCGATGACGTGCGGCGCGCGGACGCCGCCGTGCTCGCACCGGATCCTCTGCGCCCCGGCGTCCACGTCGGCGCGCTGCGGAAGGAGCGGGTGTGATGGCGCGGCCCCGCATGGATCGCAAGCGCTCGGTCCGGCCGCCCGGCGCGCGCGACGCCCGCCCCGCGCTGCTCGAGGGCTCGCGGCCGCCGAACGTGTTCACCCGTCACGACGTCCACGGCGACACCGTGCTCGACGCGGACGTCGTCGTGGTCGGCTCGGGCGCCGGCGGTGCGACGATCGCCGCCGAGCTCGCGGAGGCCGGCTTCGACGTGGTCATGGTTGAGGAAGGCAGCTACTACCAGACCCGCGACTTCACCGCCGACACGTCGGCGATGGTGCGGCAGCTCTACCGCGATGGCGGCGCGACGATCGCCGTGGGGACGCCGCCGATCATGTACCAGGAGGGTCGCGCGGTCGGCGGCTCCACCGTGATCAACGGCGGGATGTCATGGCGCACGCCCGACAAGATCCTGCAGCGCTGGGAGCGCGAGGCCGGGCTCGCCGGGATCACCAAGGATCTCGAGCCTCACTTCGAGCGCGTCGAGCGGCGGATCAACGTGGCGCCGATGGACTCCGAGGTGATCGGCACCGACAACCACCTGCTCAAGAAGGGCGCCGACGCCAAGGGCTGGAACATCATCGGCAACCTGCGCAACCAGGCGCACTGCGCCGGCTCGAACCGCTGCGCCTTCGGGTGTCCGACCGGCGCGAAGCAGAGCTCGCTCGTCAGCTACGTGCCGCGCGCACTCCACTTCGGTGCGCGGATCTACGCCGACGTCCGCGTCGACGAGATCACGCGGCACGGCAAGCGCGCGACCGGCATCATCGGCACGGTCTCCGGCAGCGGGCACCAGCTCACGGTGCGCGCGAAGCTGGTGGTGTCGGCGTGCGGCGCCATCCACACGCCCGCGCTGCTCGCGCGCTCGGGGTTCCGCTCGCCGTCGGGCCACATCGGGCACAACCTCTCGATGCACCCCAACGTGAAGGTCGTGGCGATCTTCGACGAGGTCGTCAGCAACTGGAAGGGCGCGCACCAGGCGTTCCAGGTCCGCGAGTTCCAGGATGACGGCCTCGTGTTCGCCGCGGTCGGCCTCCCGCCGTCGGTGCTCGCGATGTCGTTCCCGCAGCGCGGCGCGCAGCTCGGGACGCTGATGGATCAGTACGAGCACATGCTCGTCGCCGGGATGCTGTGCGAGGACACCGCGACCGGCCGGGTCCGCACGATCGACGGCAAGCCGCAGGCGTTCTACCAGCTCGCCGAGCACGACGCGGCCAACCTCCAGCGCGGCGTGTCGCTGCTCTCGGAGCTGCTGTTCGCCGCCGGCGCGAAGCGGATCATGCTGCCCTTCCACGGGGCCGCGGATCTCTACGGCCCCGACGACGCGCGCAAGCTGCTCGACCAGCAGCTCTCGGCGAAGCGCTGGGAGGTCGTCACCGTCCACATGATGGGCACCGCGCGGATGGGCACCGATCGCCGCCGCGATGTCACCGATCCGCACGGGCTCGTCCACGATGTCGACCGCTTGATGATCGCCGATGCCTCGCTGTTCCCGACGCCGATCGGCGTCAACCCGATGGAGACGATCATGGCGCTCGCCACGCGCAACGCGGCGTTCGTGATCGATAACGCGAAGAGGTTCCTGTCATGACCGCCGTCGCCGTCGCCAGCACCGCCGCCAGCTCCACCGTCACGCCGCTCCACAAGCTGTCGCCGTTCCCGACGACGGCCGCGCTCGCGCTCGAGCAGGCATCGTGGACCGAGCTCGAGGCCACGTTCCTCAACGGCTCGATGCCCGATCGCGACGCGCTCGTGGGCTGGGAGTTCCGCGGCATCAACCGGTTCCCGCTGCCGCGCCTGCGCGTGCCCGAGCTGCTCGGCATCAAGAAGTTCGTGAAGGGCTTCTTCCGGACCGAGGACGGCCGCGTCATGGGCTACAATTGCCCGGTCGTCCAGAACGTCCTCGACGGCCGCTGGCGCACCAAGCCCTCGGACACCGCGCCGAAGCGCTTCGGGTACTACGAGGTCGCGCCGGTCGACGCGACCCGCCGCGACAACTACTACTTGCACGCGGTGCTCCTCGACTACGGTCGCGGCGGCAACCAGCCCTGGGATCCGACGAGCGGGCTCCGCGACTACCTCGTCCAGGTCGACCCCGCGAACCCCGACCTCCTGCTCGGCAAGGCCTACTACGCGCTCGGCCCGGCGCGCCTCCGCTCCAACTTCTTCATCCTCGAGCGCCACCGCCGCGGCCTCACCGACTACGCCTCGCGCTGAAGGGACGCCCTCCACGAGCTCAACTTGCGATCGGCAAGTTCGCGATGCGTGGTCCGGCGGCTGTCCGACGTTGCGTTCGTGGAGGGCGTCCCCTACGGCAGGCAGACGCCGACGGTCACGGTGACGTCGGCGGACAGCGAGCAGCGGAACTGATAGCAGTTGCCGGTCGCCATCCCGTCGTCGACGAGGCGCGCGGCGAACGCGTCCGGATCGCAGACCATCGAGCAGAGATCGTCGACGGGCAGCGCGGCGGCGAGCGTACACACCGCGGCCGCCTCCGATGAATCCGCGCGCTCGAGTTGCTGGACGTCCACCGCGTGCGCCGCTGCGCGATCGAGCTCCGGCCGCAGCGCGTCCTCGACGACGCAACCCGCGAGCAGCGCCCCAAGCACGACCGCGACCGCGACCACCAGCTTCACCAGAGCCCCTCCAAGGTCCAAGCGACGGACCATCATCCACGCTAAGGAATCGCCCGGCGCGCCGCAAGGCGGGCGGTGTGGGGTGGCGTGGGCCGGGCTGCGCTGGTCCGCGCTTCTGCCGGCGCACGCCGGGCCTCGCTCGACGCCGTCCGGCGGCCGCGGTACAGCACGCGCGTGGCGCGCTCCAAGCTCCCAGCCGCACCTGCCGAGCCCGCGTACTTCCGGCATACCGAGATGCCGGCGTGGGGGGTCTGCGTGCTCGTCAGCCGGACCCGCGAGCTGCGCACGTACCTGTTCGCCGATGGCAGGCAGCGCACCTTCAAGGAGGCGTTCTGTGAGTGGCACATCGCGCCGGCGCCGCCCCCGTCCGACGAGGATCGCGCCCGGCTGGCACGCGGGCTGACCGCCGGCGGCAAGGCGACCCCGAAGGCGCTCCACCTCGACCTCGAGGCGGAGATCCACGCACGTCCCGAGGATCCGCAGCCCTACCTCGTCTACGCCGACTGGCTGCAGCACCGCGATGATCCGCGCGGCAAGCTGATCACGATCCAGCACCAGCTCGCGCAGGATCCGACGTGCAAGCCGTTGCGCGACGCCGAGCGCACGCTGCTCGCCGAGCATGGCAGTTACCTGCTGCCCGAGAGCCTCGGCCCGCTGCTGCGCGCCCGCGCCAAGGGTGACGACGACTTCCGCTGCGAGGTGCGATGGGCGATGGGCTTCGTCGAGCGGGTCCGGCTCGCCCGCAAGAAGCAGCCCACCGAGCAGCCGACGCTCGCCGACATCGCCGCGCAGCTGCTCGACCATCCGTCGGCGCAGTTCCTGCGAGGGCTCACTCTCGGGCCGCTGGGCCACGCCGACGAGCACGACTTCGCGGACATCGTCGAGGCGATCGCCGCGCATCCTCGGCCGCTGCTCGCGGACCTGTTCATCGGCGACTTCGCCGACAAGGAGCTCGCGTTCAGCCGCGCCGGCAACCTGTCGCCGCTGCTCGCCGCAGCGCCCGCGCTCCGCACGCTCACCGTCCGCGCCGGCTCGCTGCGGTTCGTCAACGTGATCAAGCACGCGACCCTGCGCGAGCTGCGCCTCCACGTCGCGGAGCTCTCGGCCTCGCAATGCAAGCGCCTGCTCGCGGCGAAGCTGCCGGCGCTCGAGACGCTCGAGCTCGCCAGTCCGGGCCTCGCGGTCGCGGGACCGGAGCTCGGCGGGCTGCTCGGCGGCTCGAGCCTGCCGCGGGTGCGCCGGCTCGCGCTGCGGCACACCATCGAGACCCGCGCGGTCCTCGAGCAGATCCTGCGATCACCGCTCGGCGCGCAGCTCGCGGCGATCGACCTCGCGCACGGCGATCTCACGGATCGGGACGTCGAAGCCCTCGCGACCACGCTCGGTTCGCAGCTCGCCGCGCTGCCGACGCTCGAGCTCACCGGCAACCCGCTGTCGGCGGCGGCGGCGCTGCGACTCGCGAAGCTGAACCCGCGGATCGCGGTCGCCGGGCGCGCGACGCGGGTCCCCGCGAGTGCCGTCGCGGTCGAGGACGTGATCGCCTACGCGCCGGATGCACGCTCGATGACCGCCGCCCGCGGAATCGCGCGCCCCGAGCGATGGTTGGAGCTCGGGCGCGACGGCGCGCAGCTCTGGGGAGAGTACGAGGGGCGCGATCACTCCACCCGCGCCTCGAGCGCGGACTCCAGGGTGTACTACGTCTTCGCGCGGCTCGATCGTGGTGACAGCGGCTGCACCTGCAGCAGCCCGAAGGATCCCTGCAAGCACGTGCTCGCCCTGCTGCTGATCGCGGCGGCGCAGCACCCGTTCGCCGAGCGCCCGATCCCGGCGGCGTTCCGGCGCCGCACCTACGAGCGGCCGCGCTACGGGGCGGCTTGGGAGTAACGGTTGGATCAGAGCGGCAACGAGGCGTGACTGTCCGCATCGCGCTGCCACGCAGGCCAACCTCGCCACTCGCGCGGGCGGGCGCTCAGTGCGCGGCGGCTTCGATCCCGATCCCGAGCGGGACCTTGATGCGCGTGATCTCCTTGCGCGCCATCGGATCGGGGGTCACGCCTGGATTCGTCCCCAGCTGGAGCACGATGACCTCCTCGCCACCCTGCACGACGGCGTGGAGCTCGGTGCCGCCACCCGTGGTCGTGCACACGACGCCGGTGATCGCCTTCATCTCGGCCGCGGGCTTGAAGGGCGCGCAGTTCCCCTTGTAGCGGCCGACCGAGTGACTGACCTGCTTGCCGGTCTCGTCGGTGGTGGCCAGGTAGACGTCGGCGAGGTCGCCGGTCGGCGTGATGCCCCACGACAGCGAGATCCGCTTGGCCATCACCGTCGAGGAGCTCGTGCCCGACCCGGTTGCGGGGCCGGTCCCCGTCGGGGCCGTCGAGGTCGAGGACTTCTTGCCACCGCAGGCGGCGACCAGCACGAGCGACAACAGCAGGCGAGTCATGCCGGAAACCCTACTACAGCGGTAAGATGCCGGCATGTCACTGGCCCGGCTGGTCGTGATCGAGGGTCCCGACGCGGGGCGCGAGTTCGAGCTCCCGCTGCGCGGTGGGGGCGTCGGCCGCGGCGAAGGCAACCTCGTCCAGCTGACCGATCCGATGGTGTCGCGGAACCACGGGCTCATCGAGTTGCGCGACGGCGCGCTCTGCTGGGTCGACGACAGCGGCAAGCCGCGGACCCACATCAACCAGCACCCGGTCACCCTCCACCGCCTCGAGCCCGGCGACGAGATCCTGATCGGCGCGACCCGGCTCGCCTTCCTGCCGGTCGACGGCGTCGCGGTGACCCGCGCATCGAGCCACGTCACCATGGAGGTGAGCAGCCGGCAGCTCCTCGCGTTCCGGAGCACGCCGGGGGCCGGCACGGCCGACGATCGCGCTTGCCGGCACCTCGCCGCCCTCGCGCAGCTCGGCGACCGCTTGCGTGCCGAGTCGTCGGCGGGCCGTGATGCCGTCGCGCGCGCCGCGTGTGATGCCGCGCTGACC
>JALZOI010000037.1 GCA_030857245.1 Myxococcota bacterium | reverse complement strand
GCCCGAGCCCTTCCACCTCGCCGCGCCTGCGCCGCCGGCGCGTGAGGTGGCCCGCCTGACCCGGCGTTCGGCCACCGTGCTGTTCGCCGAGGCGCGTACGGCCGCCCAGGCGGTCGGCGATGCCGCGAGCGACGCGGACGCGATCGATCGCATCAAGGACCTCGCCGTCGATCCGCCCACCGGCACGACGCTCGTGATCGGCGGCGACGACGAGCACACGCGCGGCCGCTATGACGGTGTCGCCCGTGGGCTGCTGCGCGAGCTCGAGGCGCTCGGCGCGATCCGGTCGTGGGGCCGCTTCGATCTCACCGGCGACGGGGGCTGGCAACACCGGATCACGGTGCCCGCGCATCGCGCGCAGAGCGCCCGCGAGGTCGTCGAGAACTGGCTCGCGCTCACGATGATCGACGCGGCGCTCGAATAGCGACACCCGGGAGCGACGCAGCGTCGGTCCACGCTGGCCGCCATGCTGGTCAGTCGAGGTCGGTCGTCAGCGTTTCGGGAGCTACCGCGCGGAGCCCGCTGCGGTCGCTGACCCGGCCGCCGGCTCGCCGGCCGTCCGCACCCGTGCCGCGCAGCGCGCTGCATCCTCGAGCACCTTGCCCGCGAGCGTGCGCGCGGCGGGCGATGCACTCGCCGGCATCGGCGGGATCGTGCCGAGCGTCTGATCGAGGCGCGCGAAGCACGCGGCATCGCGGCACTCGCACGCGGCGTCGCGCATCGTCGCCATCTGCGCGATCACGTCATCCACCGCCGCGTCACCCGTGGGCACCACCGCCGTTCGCCGCGCGTACCACGCGTCGACGAGCCCGGTCAGCAGCGAGCGGTGGTCCGCGTCGAGCGGGATCACGCACTTCACCTTCACCGCGTCGCGCTCGAGGGCGAGCAGCAGCTGCGCGCACATGACCTGGAACTGGTGCGGGTCCGAGCCGCCGACCTGCCGGACCGTGTCGATGATCCCGCCGATCGACCGCTTCGCGGTGGCCACGTTCTGCTGCGCCTCGGGCGTCGGGCACGTCGCCTGATCGAGCGCCGCGAGGCTGATCGCGCAGGCGTCAACGCCGGAGGTCGTCGGCGGGGCCGCATCGGCGACGGCTGTAGGCACCGGCGCCGGAGTCACCTCGGAGCGCTGGCTCGCCGGCTTGTCCTTGCAGCCCGCGAGGAGCACCAGCGCAGCTGCGATGACGACGTGCTTCATGAGCGGATGCTACCAGCGGTGTGCCACTCCGACGCAGGGCGTACTCGTACTCTCCATGGAGTTCGTGACATCGCCGTGACCTGAAGGTGACCCAGTCGTTCAGAGACCGCTGCGCATCGCCCGCCCACGCTGTCGTCATGAGAACGCAGCACTATCTGGGCACGACGCCGCTCTTTCCCGTCGCCCAGTACGTCCGGGCGTTGCGCCCGCTACTGCCGCCCGACGCCTTCGCGCCCGCACGCTCGCGGCTCGCGCTGCTCCCGGTGCACCTCGCGGTGATCGTGGCCGCGACCCTGACGATCGCGAATGGCTGGATCCCGTGGTTCGGCGTGCCGCTGCTCTCGGTCGTGATCGGCACCAGCTTCGCGTGCCTCACGTTCATCGCTCACGAGGCGATGCACGGTGCGATCGTGCGCAACCGGCGCGTCAAGCACGTGATCAGCTGGTTCGGGTTCCTGCCGTTCGTGCTGTCGCCGCGGCTGTGGGCCGCCTGGCATGACCGCGTTCACCACGCCCGCGCCAACCAGGCCGACGATCCGGACCTCTACCCCGACGTCGCTGGCTACCACGCGAGCTCGCGTGCGCGGTTCTCGATCGATCAGTTCTCGCTGGGCGGACGCCGCTGGCGGGGCGGGCTCAGCCTGATCCTCGGCTTCACCGTCCAGAGCGCGCACCAGCTGATCCTCGCCGAGGACCGGGGCTTCCTCGATGCACGCGAGCGCAAGCTCGCCCGCGCCGAGACCGCACTCGGCATCGGCGTGTGGCTGCTGGTGGCCGGGCTCGTCGGCTTCGTGTCCTTCCTCTTCGTGTTCGTGCTGCCGCTGCTGATCGCGAACGCGATCGTGATGTCGTACATCCTCACGAACCACAGCCTGAGCCCGCGCGTCACCATCAACGATCCGCTCGTGAGCTCCCTCACCGTGACGAACCCGCGATGGTTCGAGCTGCTGACGCTCAACTTCGGCTACCACGTCGAACATCACCTGTTCCCGGCGATGAGCTCGCGCCACGCGCACAAGGTCCGCTCGCTCGTGCAGGAGCGGTGGCCCGGTCGCTACCAGTCGATGCCGCACGCCGCCGCGCTCGGCCGGCTGCACCGCACTGCACGCGTCTACAAGGACGCGACGACGCTCGTCGACCCGACCACCGGCGCCGAGTACCCGACGCTGCTGCCCGCGGATTGCATGCGCGACGAGCCCGCGCGCATCCCGGCCTGAGCTCGTCAACCGTCGATGCTCAGCACCGTTCCGTCCTCGGCCGGATGTTCGCACACGTGCACCAGCGAGTTGCAGAGCGAGGAGAAGTACTCGCAGACATCCTTCGATGTGCCGATCGGAGCGATCTGGGCGAGCTCGCTGGTCGTCAGCGGGCGCGGCTCGCTGAACTTCACGCCGAGGTACAACGTGGAGGCGGTCGACGGCGCGAGCACGAGCGCGTCGAGTGGCACACCGGTGAGCCCCGCCTGGATGGCGCCGAGCTCGTTCGCGAGCTCGGCAGCCGGGATCCTGACGGGCCCGACTGCGAGCGCGTCTCCGATCGACGCGAAGCGGGGGAACTTGCTCGCCACGAGTCCGCCTTCCAGGTGCACCGCCACGGTGTCGCGCAGCAGCACCCAGCGCAGCCAGCGGAACTCGTACGATGCGCCGCATCCGACCAGAGCCAAGGACATGCTCCAGCATGTCACACTTTTGTTTGTGCTCAAACGTTCGGGACCACGGGAGGTCGCGTGTCGCTGCTCGACGCAGCATCGAGCACGGCTCGCACTTTCCGCGTGAGGGTCTCGGCCGTGATCGGCTTCTGCAGGAAGGGCAGGTCGCCGGCGAGGACACCGTGTCGAACGATGCTGTCGTCCGTGTATCCCGACATGCACAGGATCTTCATCCTCGGCCGGCCCGGCGCCAACCGCTTCGCGAGCTCGGGTCCGCTCATCTGCGGCATCACGACGTCGCTCAGCAGCAGGTCGATCCCCTGTTCTCCTTCGGCGACGAGCATGGCTTCTGCCGCGCTGCTCGCTTCGATGACGGTGTAGCCGTGCTTGCGCAAGATCGTGCGAGTCACGGCGCGCACCTGGTCATCATCCTCGACCACCAGGATCGTCTCGGCGCCACGCAGCGAGTCCTGGACCGCCTCCGGACCGAGGTCGCGCTCCAGCGTGGCCTCGACGCGAGGGATGTAGATGGCGAACCGCGTGCCGCGCCCGACCTCGGACGTGACGAAGATCGAGCCGCCGAGCTGCTCCACGATCCCGAACACCGTCGAGAGACCGAGCCCGGTTCCGGTACCGCGCGCCTTCGTGGTGAAGAACGGCTCGAAGATCCGTGCTTGCGTGACCTCGTCCATCCCGCAACCGCTGTCGCTGACCGCGAGCATCACGTAGCGCCCTGGCTGCACGCCGAGGTGCGCCTCGGCATAGGCGGCATCGAGCACGACGTCCTTGGTCTCGATGATCAGTTTGCCACCCGTGGGCATCGCGTCGCGCGCGTTGACGACGAGGTTCACGATCACCTGCTCGATGCTGCCCGGATCGGCGTGGATGTGGCCGAGCCCTTCCGCGGGCGACACGACGAGCTGCACATCGGCGCCGAGGATCCGCTGCAACACCTTGTGGAGGTCCACGAGGTGCTCGTTGAGGTCGAGCACGCGCGGGACGACGATCTGCTGGCTGCTGAACATGAGGAGCTGCCGCGTCAGATCGGCAGCTCGACGACCGGCCCGCACGATCTCGTTCACGTCTTCATGGATCGCCTGCTCGGCCGGGAGCTCCGCGAGCAACATCTCGCCGTAGCTCAGGACTACCGACAGGATGTTGTTGAAGTCGTGGGCGACGCCTCCGGCGAGGCGCCCCACCGCCTCCATCTTCTGCGACTGCTGGAGCTGCGCCTGCAGCGACGCATTGAGGCCGGCCGCGGCCTGCTGGGCGGCATCGGCGAGTCGGCGCGCACTGACGTCCATGACGGTCGCGAGATAGCCGTCGGGGCGACCGCCGGCGTCGAAGATCGGGCTGGTGCCGACGATCGCCCACACGTCGATGCCATCCGGTCGCACGAGCCGCACCTCGCTCTGTGCGGGGCGTCCTGCCGCATGGAGCACCGCTTGACGATCGAACGCATCCACACCCGCGGCATCGAGGAACTCCACGAGCGCGTGGCCGAGGACCTCGGGGGTCGCGCGGCCGAGGATCGAAGCCAGTCGCGGGTTGAGGAACGTGAGCTTGCCGCTCGCATCGACCACTCCGACGCCTTCGCTGGTGGTCTCGAGGATCCGGCGATAGCGAGCTTCAGAGTCGACGAGCTTCGCCATCGTCTGGCTCAGCGCGAACGCCTGCCCGATCTGCGTGGCCATGGCGCTCGCGAAGGCGATCCAGTCGGGGTCGATCAGCGCTCTGGTCGGCGAGATCATGAGCAGCATCCCCAGGCAGGCACCGTCCGCGATGAAGGGGACCAGGAGCCCGGAGGCGCCGCCGAGCTCGGCCAGCAGGTCACGGGCCGCCGGCGCTGCCGCCGCGCCGAGGACGAGCGGCTGCATCCTGCTCGCCACGTTGGCGACGATCGGGGAACGCGCGCAATGCTGCTCGAGGCGAGCGATGATGGTGAGTGGTAACCCGGCGCTCGTCGCCACCTCGAACCCGCCACCGCTCACCGGCATGACCAAGGCACCCGCGGTCAGTCCGCTCGCCGCCAGCAGCTCCGCCAGCACCTCCGGAAGTGCGACCGCGAGATCCCGACGTTGGGTGAGCGTCCGGGAGATGCCGCCGATCGCCGTCAGGATCGTGGCGTGCATCGCTGCCCGCCGCGCCGCGACCTCGTTCAGCGCGACCTGACGGTCGAGCTGCCGCAGCATCCGGTCGCTGTACTCGGTGCGATCGAGCCCCACCGATGCGGGCTGCACCGGCTGTCGCAGCGCGTGTTCGAGCGCCGCGACGGCCTCGGTGAGGAGCGGCGTGCGTTCGAGCATCACGCTGGCCCCCACCCGACGGGCCACCAGCCGGTCGGCGGCATCGACGAAGTTCGACGACAGGAGGATCACCGGCAGATGCGCGAACGCGGCGTCGTTGCGGATCTCGTCGCAGAACCGGAACCCATCCGGTTGCGGCATCAGCACATCGCTGATCACCGCTTCGATCCCACCGAGCCGCAGCCGGGCGAGCCCTTCGACCGCACCTGGTGCCGTCGAGACCTGGAACCCGTGGTCGGTCAGGAGCAGGCACGCGAGCTTGAGCTGCACGGAGTCATCGTCGACGATCAGGATGTGGCGGTTCGCGCCGATCCGGGGAGCTCGCCCGGCGTGCGGCAGGTGGGTGTGCACCGCATGGAGCAAGCGGAGCGGATCCAGCGGCTGCTCCAGCAGCTCCGTGAAGCCCGCGTTCGAGACGCGCCGGGCCTCGACGCGGGTCAGGGTGTCCGCGTACGCGATGACGGGCACGGCCGCGGTCGCGGGGATCGCGCGGAGCCGTGCGAGCAGCTCGTGACCATCGCCGTCCGGCAGCACGAGGCGCTGGAGGATCAGCGCGGGGACGTCACGCACTGCCAGCTCGATCGCTTCCCGTCCGTCCTCCACCACCAGGACCGTGAAGCCCGCCCCCGCGAGCGCATCGCAAACGAGGTGCCGCGTGGCTGGATCGTCATCCACGACGAGGATGCGGGCTCCGCGCTCGACCTCGCGCGGACGTCCGCCGGCCCCTGTTACGTGCTCCCCCAAAAGACTCCCTCCGAAAAACCCTGTCGCCACGAACCCCGTCGTACCCGACGCTCCACTACATCACGGCGACATCGAAAGACACAAGACGAGCCTGCGGTCGTTCGATCCAGCGTAAGGTGGTGCCGGTCGACGTCACGCGGGTGACGCGTTGCGATCGCGGCTGGTGAGCGTCTTCGTTCGTCCGCTGGTTGGTCATGGGAGGGCAGCGATGAAGAAGAGCTCGCAACAGGCAATCACGAAAGTCCGGACCGGGATCGCGGGGTTCGATGACATCACCCAGGGTGGGCTGCCCCAGGGCCGCACGACCCTGGTGCTGGGTGGCCCCGGGTGCGGCAAGACCGTGTTCGCGCTGCAGAGCGTCGTCAATGCCGCTCGGCAGTCGAACGAGGCGAGCATGTTCGTCGCGTTCGAGGAGAGCACGCGCCAGATCATCGCGAACGCCGCGACGTTTGGCTGGGACATCCCCGCGCTCGAGAAGAAGAAGCTGTTCTTCCTCGACGCCCAGCTCGCGCCCGAGGTCGTCAAAGCCGGAGACTTCGATCTGGCCGGCATGCTCGCGATGCTCGAGGCCAAGGCGAACGAGCTCGGGGCCACCCGCATCGTGTTCGATGGCTTCGACGTCTTGCTCGGGCTGCTCGACGATCCCTTGAAGGAGCGCCGCGAGGTCTACCGCGTCCGGGACTGGCTGGCGCGCACGGGGATGAGCGGCATCATCACGCAGAAGGTCGGCTCCACCGATCTCGATCTCCGCTACAGCTTCGTGCAGTTCATGGTCGATTGCGTGGTGATGCTCAAGCACCAGGTCGTCGACGGGACGGCCTTTCGCAACCTCCGGATCGTGAAGTATCGCGGGTCCGGGTTCGCGGCCGACGAGTTTCCGATCACCTTGACCGAGGCGGCGCTCCAGCTCACGCACCGTGGACCTGGCGAGCTGATCTATGCGGTGACCGACGAGCGGGTCTCGACGGGCCTGCCCCGGCTCGACGTGATGCTGCAGGGCGGCTACCACCGCGGCAGTAACATCTTGCTGTCCGGGGCACCGGGCACCGCGAAGTCCACCCTGTCAGGACTCTTCGTGGAAGCAGCGTGCAAGCGCGGCGAGCGCACGATGTACGTCAGCTTCGATGAAGGCGCCGCGCAGATCGTCCGCAACCTGGGCTCCGTGGGCGTGAAGCTCGCACCGCACGTCAAGTCCGGGCTCCTCAGCATGTACTCGACCCGGACGCGCGGCCCGAACGTCGTCGACCAGTTCGGCGAGCTCCGGGCGCGCGTGCGCGCGCACAATCCGCGCTGCCTCGTGATCGATCCGCTGTCGGCGCTGTCCACGAAGCTGGGGCACCTGGCGTCCGCGGATGCGGCGCAGCAGTTCCTCGATTTCCTCAAGGGCGAGGGGATCACGGTCGTCAACACGTCGCTGATGGACGGGCTGAGCACCGACGAGGCGACCGCGACCGGCATCTCGACGATCGCCGACACGTGGATCCATGTCTCGTACGTCGTCAATGATGGCGAACGGAATCGTGCGCTCACGATCGTGAAGTCGCGGGGCACCGGCCACTCGAACCAGGTCCGCGAGCTCACGCTGTCGAACGAGGGCGTCGATCTCGCGGATGTGTTCATCGCCCATGGCAAGGTCCTCATGGGCGTCGCACGGTGGGAGTGGGAGCAACAGGAGGTCGCCTTGCGCAAGCGGACGGGGGTCGCGAACGAGCTCAAGCGCCTGCAGCTCGAGGTCGCCCAGGCCGAGGCGGCGGCACGCCTGGAGGTCGTCCGGACCGAGATGGAGGCGCGCAGCGCCGAGATCGACGTCCTCGCGCTCGCGATGGGCTCGGCGTCGAAGTTGCTCGTCACGGATCGCGCCGTGCTGCGCAAGATGCGCCACGCCGATGTCGAGGGCGAAGCGAAGCCCAAGCGTGCGCGCCGCGGCAACACCCGGAACAAGGCGGGAGCGCGCTAGTGCCCCGCCTCCGCCTCCGTCTCTACGTCGTGGGCAATGCACCGAATTCGGTGCGCGCGGTCTCGAACGCGCGTGCGATCTGCGGAGAGCACTTCCCCGACGAGCATGATCTCGAGATCGTGGACATGCTCGCCGCTCCACGCCGGGCGTTCGACGACGGCATCATCGTGACGCCGACGCTGCTCAAGCTGTGCAAGCCGATCGGCCGGCTGATCGGCGATCTCAGCGATACCAAACAGGTCCTGATCACGCTGGGGCGTGAATGACACCGGAGGAGATCCGGCTGCAGGAGCTGATGCGCCTGCTGTTCGAGGCGAACGCGACGATCGCGGCGCTGGTGTCCGGGCAGGTGGACGCCGTCATCGACGCGAAGACGCAGACCCCGGTGATGGTCTCCACGGCGCAGGTCGCGTTGCGCGAGAGCGAGGCGCGCTACCGCCGGATCGTCGAGACTACCAACGAGGGGATCCTGACCACGGATGTCGACGCGATCATCACCTTCGTGAACCATCCCCTCACCGAGATGCTCGGCTACTCCGACACCGAGCTGCTCGGACGGTCGCTGTATGCGCTGCTCCCCACCGCGGCCCACACCGATACGTCGAGTCGCGTCGAACGCTCGCGCGACGACATCGCCGAGCAGGTCGAGGTCGCGTTCTTGCGCAAGGACGGCACCGAGCTGTGGGCCTTGATCAAGACCACCCGGATCCGCGGCGACGACGGCACGTACATCGGCTGGCTCGCGATGCTCACGGATCGGACGGAGCACCGCAGCCGCGAGCACGCGCTGCGCAAGAGCGAGGAGCAGTACCGGCAGATCGTCGAGATCACCACCGACGGCATCCTCAAGATCGATCAGGACGCGCGGATCACGTTCGTCAACCGCCGGTTCGCGCAGATGCTCGGCTACGAAGCGGCGCAGGTCATCGACATCAGCGTGTTCGGGCTCATGAGTGGCACCGCCGAGGGGCTCGCCCTGTCGGCGATGAACCCGCAGGCCTCATCCCTCGACTCGATCGACACGACGTTCCGGCACAAGGACGGACATGACATCGCCGTCAACATCGCGGGGTCGAGGATCCTCGATGCCGATGGTGTGCAGACCGGCTACCTCGGCGTGGTCCGCGACATCACGGAGCGCAAGAAGCTGCAGTCTCAGCTGATGGTGAGCGATCGGATGGCCTCGGTGGGCACGCTCGCCGCCGGGGTCGCGCACGAGATCAACAATCCGCTGGCGGCGGTGCTCGCAAACCTCGACTCCGTCCTCGACGCGACCGTCAAGATGACGGAGGCGCAGGCAACCAGTCCGACCTGGTTCCGCGAGGAGGTCCGGATCCCGCTCGACGAGGCGCGGGAGGCCGCCCAGCGAGTGCGGCTGATCGTGCGCGATCTCAAGATATTCTCCCGCACGCCGACCGAGGAGCTCGGTGGGGTCGTGGACGTCAGGACGATCATGGAGTCGTCGCTGCGCATGGCCTGGAACGAGGTGCGCCACCGCGCGCGCCTGGTCAAGAACTACGGCGCGCTGCCCAAGATCGCCGCGAACGAGGCGCGGCTCGGGCAAGTGTTCTTGAACCTCGTCGTCAACGCCGCGCAGTCGATCCGCGAGGGCGATGCCGAGCACAACGAGATCCGCATCGAGACCCGGCTCGACGGGATGCGCGCGGTGATCGAGATCACCGACACGGGCATGGGGATTCCTCCGGAGATCGTCGGGCGCATCTTCGATGCCTTCTTCACCACCAAGGCGATCGGCGTCGGCACCGGTCTCGGCCTCGCGATCTGCCAGCGGATCATCACCGACATGGCGGGCGAGCTCACCGTGCGCAGCGAGCTCGGCAAGGGGACGACCTTCTCGGTCGCCTTGCCCATCGCGCCGGCGCACGTCGCCCTGCCCGCAGCGCCTGCGGTCGCGGTGGCGCCGATCGCCGGCGCGCGCGTGGGGCGGATCCTCGTGGTCGATGACGAGGCCCTGGTCGGCATCAGCGTGAAGCGCATCCTGCGAGCGCACGATGTCCACATGCTGAACAGCGCGAAGGAGGCCCTCGCCCGCTGTGTCGCGGGCGAGGCGTACGACCTGATCCTGTGCGACCTCATGATGCCGGACATGACCGGCATGGAGCTGCATGGAGAGCTGCTGCGTGCCTGCCCCGAGCTCGCCGGACGCATGATCTTCATGACCGGGGGCGCGTTCACGCCGGAAGCGCGCGAGTTCCTGAGCGCGACCGAGGATCACGTCGAGAAGCCGTTCGACTCGGCGGGCCTGCGAGCGCTGGTGCAGCGTCGCCTCGCAGGCGCCGAGGTCTCGCGGACGTCGTCGAAGATCCCGACGGATTGACGCCAGCCTACGTGATCGCGCGGGCGTGATCCGCGGGCGGCAGCACGACCCGAAAGGCGGTGCCGCGCTCCTGCGAGGCCACGGTGATCGCGCCGCCCATGGCCGCGATGATGTTGTGGGCGATCGAGAGGCCCAGGCCCGTGCCGCCGCCGATCGCTCTCGTGGAGAAGAACGGATCGAAGATGCGCTCCATCACGTCGCCCGAGATGCCGGTGCCCGTATCGCGGACCTCGATCACCGCGCAGCCGGCCGCGTCGGTCGACGTCTGGATGCGGATCTCGTTGTCACGGGCGTCGTCGTGGTCGGCGGCGATCGACTGGGCGGCGTTGATCAGCAGCGCGATGAAGACCTGGCCGAGCCGGGCCTCGTCGCCAACGACCCGCGGGATCGCGCGGCGGACTCGCACGAGCCGTGCCCGAGCCGACGCCCGGTCATGCCGAGCGCGAGGTCCAGGACGGCATCGACGTCCAGCGTCGTCCGCTGCTCGACATCCGCACGCGAGAACGTCTTCAGGTCGCAAATGATCCGCTGCACTCGACCTGCCCCTTCTCTGGCATCGCTCGCCATCTGCGCGAGCTCGTGGATCGGGATCGCCGGCTGCGCTTCCGTCCTCGACTCGAGCTGCTCGAGGAGCATCTCGAGGTTGGCCTGCACGAAGGTCAGGGGGTTATTGATCTCGTGGGCGACCCCCGACGCGAGCGTCGCGATCGACGCCATCCGCTCGACGATCTTGCGCTGCTGCTCACCCACGGCGTGGCGCGCGCGGGCGAGTGCGGCCGCGCGAAGCCCCGACAGCAAGTGCGCGACCTCCTCGAGGAAGGCGCGATACTCCGCTTCGAGCGGGACTCGCGAGCTGATGCCGAGCGCGACGAAGCCGGTGATCGGGCGCGCGCCCGCGGCACGCAGGGTCGCGAACATGACCTGGCCGGCCACCCCATGACGGTCCTGCAGAGGCGACGGCACGAGCTCGCAGACGTCACCATCGCTTGCGTCGTCGGCACTCATCCGCAGCTCGGCCAGGCCCTGGAAGGCCGACGCGGCACGGACGAGCTCCTCGTCCGCGAGCCCACTGGCCGAGGTCACCCGGAGCTCACCGTCATCGATGGCGAATACGAGCGCGAAGGGGATATCGGCCGCAGCGCCATGCAGCGTGGTGGTCTCGCTCGGCGGGGCCGCGGCCATGAGCAACCTGGTGACCTCCAGCCGACGCACGGCGAGGACCCTGCGGGTGGTCTCCGTGCACACGACCAGCACACCGCGCACGGCTCCCTGCTCGAAGACCGGGGAGTAGCCGTAGGTCCAGTACACGTCCTCGACCGTGCCATTCCGGGAGATCGGGACCAGCTGGTCTTCGTTCCACGTCGCCTCGGCGCGCGCCATCACGCCCTCGATCTGAGGACCGATGATCTCCCAGATCTCCGGCCAGCACTCGCGACCTGGCTGACCCATCGCACCCGGGTGCTTCCCCGAACCGAAGCTCGGGAGATAGGCGTCGTTGTAGAACTGGATCAGCTCGGGTCCCCACCACAGGAACATGGGGTGCCGGGAATGCAGCAGCATCGTGACCATGGTGCGCAGGCTCTCCGGCCACGCGGCCGCGGGTCCGATGGGGGTGCACGACCAGTCGACGGCTCGCGCGAGCGCGGCGCAGATGCCGCCTCCCGGCGGAAAGCAGACCTCACTCTGCACGGGGCGCCGTCCAGGCTTCGACCTCGCCATCGAGTACGCGCCGCACCGTGCGCGACAGGGCCTCCATGGTGACCGGCTTCTGGAGGAACGGGACGCGAGACTCGAGCACACCGTGACGCAGCACGGCGTCGTCGTTGTAGCCGGACATGTAGAGCACTTTCATGTCGGCGCGGATCGGCGCGAGCCGTTCGGCGAGCTGGCGTCCGCTCATGCGCGGCATCACGACGTCGGTGATCAGCAGGTGGATCGTCCCGGGGTGCTGTTCGGCGATCAAGAAGGCCTCGCCTCCGTTCTGGGCATCGACGACGTGGTAGCCGTCGCGTCGCAGCAAGGAGCGGACCAGGACGCGAACCGCGTCATCGTCCTCGACCAGCAGGATGGTCTCGGTTCCTCCTCGTGCCGCGTCACTTCGTGACACCTCACGGGTCGGTGCTGCGTGCCCGGCGACCGGGAGATGGATGGTGAACGCCGTGCCCTTCCCCAGCTCGCTGCTCACCGAGATCGCGCCGCCACTCTGGTGCACGATGCCGAACACGGTGGCCAGCCCCAGTCCCGTGCCCTGCATGCCCTTGGTCGTGAAGAACGGCTCGAAGACCTGCGACCGCGTCGCCTCATCCATGCCGGTGCCGCTATCCGTCACCGTCATCATGACGTAGCAGCCCGGGCGGACGTCCACCATGGCCGCCGCCGCGGTCGCGTCGAGCTCGACGTTGACGGTCTCGATCGAGAGCGTGCCTCCCGTGGGCATCGCGTCGCGCGCGTTCACCACCAGGTTCATGAGCACCTGCTCGAGCTGGCCGGGATCCGCGAACACGCCGCGCAGGCGGCTGTCGGTGAGCAAGGCGAGGTCGATGTCCTCACCGAGCACGCGCCGCAGCATCTTCTGGAGGCCTTCGAGCGTCTGGTTGAGATCGAGGACCTGCGGCTTCAGCACTTGCTGGCGACTGAACGCGAGCAGCTGCCGGGTCAGCCCGACCGCGCGCGTTCCGGCCTTGTGGATCTCCTCGAGATCCGCGCGGAGCGGATCCTCCGCGCGCATGTCCTCGAGATGGAGATGGGAGTAGCTGAGGATCACCGAGAGGATGTTGTTGAAGTCGTGTGCGATCCCACCGGCGAGTCGGCCCACCGCCTCCATCTTCTGGGCTTGCCGCAGCTGCGCCTCGAGCTTGCGGCGCTCGGAGACATCCTCGCTGTGGACGATCACGAGGTCGGGGGAAGACGACGCAAAGGTGACGAACTCACAGGTGGCCCGAGGCGCACGGGTCGAGCTCGACGAGAGCTCGAGCTGGGTCGTCGTGCCGGTCTCCGCACAGCGGAGGACCTCCGCGAGCCTGCGCGGATCGGTGGCGTAGAAGCGCTCCGCGGAGACGCCCCGGTGCTCCTCGATCTCGCCGCGCGAGCTCGCGATCGCCGCGGCGTTGAAGTCGACCAGGACGAACTGCATCCGACCCTCATGCTCGAGCCGCTGCCAGACATAGGTCGGAACCGGCACCGCATGGAACTGTGCCGTCAGCCGTTGCTGGGCGGTCACCGCCTCCGTGACGTCGACGCCATGCGCGAGGACGCCGCTCGTCGTTCCATCGGCCTCGACGAGGGGCTGGTACACGAAGTCGAGGTAGCGCAGCTCGGGAGCTGCGCTCCCTCGTCGTGCCAGCATCACCGGCCGCGCCTTCGCGACGAAGGGCTTGCCCGTGCGCAGGACGCCATCCAGGAGCTCCACGAAGCCCTGCCCGGCGATCTCCGGAAGCGCCTCGATCGTCGACTTCCCGAGGAGCGCTCGCCCGCCGACCAGCTTGTCGTACTCCTCGTTGCAGAGCTCGAAGACGTGGTGCGGCCCGCGCACCACGGCGATGAACGCCGGAGACTTCTGGAGCACCGTGCCGAGCCGACCGCGTTCGAACTCCAGCGACGAGATCAGCCGCTCGCGCTCGCGTTCCGCCTCGCGGGCGGAGGTGATGTCGAGCATCACGACGACGCCGCCGACCATCGCTCCGGTTTGCGTCATGATCGGGGCCGTCGAGTTGAGCACGTGACCGCGGGTCCCATCGAAGCGCTCGATGTCGACCGCCTCCGCGACGATGGTCTCGCCGGTCCGGAACGTCCTCGCGAGCGCCCACTCCGTGGGCTCCACGGGCGCCCCGGTGGCCGGCCACCAGCCTCGGTAGATGCCATACTCGGAAGCATCCCGCGCATGCGGCGCCTGACCGCCCCAGATCCGGGCGGCGGCGGGATTCGATTGGATCAACTTGCCGTCGATGTCGGCGATCCACACACCCACGGGGAGCGCCCCCAGCACCGCCTCGAGCTTGCTGCGTGCGAGCGCTGCCGCATTGAGGGCTGCGGTGGCCATGCATGCGGCATCCAGGCGTGCAGCGATGCCCCGCGCGATGCTCAGCGTGGCCGCTCGACCGTCGAGCACGCAAGGGAGCGACGTGACCTCGGCGTGGAAGACGCCGCCGTCGTCGAAGCGAACGAACGAATGCTCGACGGCCCCGGTCGCTGCACCCACATCCGGCGCGCCCGCGATCTGCGAGATCGAGCGCCCGATCAGCTCGTCGGGATGGGAGACGCCCAGCGCGAGCGCGCAGGCTGCGTTCGCGTACTCGATCCGCTGATCGACGTGGACCAGCAGTGGATCGGGGAGGCCCTCGACCATGCCTCGGTAGCGCGCTTCGCTGGCGCGGAGTGCGTCGAGCTGCTTCGTCGCGAGCGCGAGCTCCGCGCGGAGGTCACGTAGCTGGAGTGCTTCTCGACGGTGAGCTGTCAGCATCAGCCGCAGGCAGATGCACTCGCCGGGCCATGCCGGACACCTCGCCGCGGTGGGCGTCGTTGCTCGCTGACAGGAAGCACAAGCGCGTATGCTGCCAGGGGATGGCGGAGCGCGAGGGCACGAGGGAGGACGCAGGCGATGGCATCGTGCGCGTCCTCTTGATCGACGACGAGCCCGCGATGGCGCTGGCGATGCGGCGCATGATCGACAAGCGAGGGTTCGTCCTGAACGTGTTCCACGATCCGACGCTCGCGGTCGCCCACATCAGCGACCACCTCGACGACTACGATGTGATCCTGCTCGATGTGGGGATGCCGGTGATGGGGGGCCTCGAGGTGCTCGCCCGGATCCGCCAGCTTCAGTGCATCGCGCCCGTCGTGATGTGGACGGCCGATGCGCGCGCGATGACCGCGACCGTCGCGATCCGCGCTGGCGCGTTCAGCTACACGACGAAGCCCGTGAGCCGCGTCGACGAGCTCGTCGCGCTCCTGCGCAGCGCGGCCGCGTTCTGCACGCTCAAGCGGCATACGCTCGCTCTCGAGCACCAGGTCGCGCACGGCGATCGCTGGACCCGTCCCATCGGCCAGAGCCGCGCGATGGCCAACCTCCAGGCCCGCGCCGACAAGCTCGCGCGCAGCGATATCCCCATCCTGATCCTCGGCGAGAGCGGCACGGGCAAGGAGCTCGTGGCCCGGTCGATCCACGAGGTCAGCGAACGCGCACACAAGCCGTTCATCGCGCTCAACTGCGGCGCGATCCCGGAGTCGCTGATCGACAGTGAGCTGTTCGGACACAGTCGGGGGGCGTTCACGGGCGCCGTCGCGACCCGCGCCGGGGTGTTCGTCGAGGCGGACAAGGGGACGCTGTTTCTCGACGAGATCGGCGAGATGCCGATCGCGGTGCAGGCGCGCCTCTTGCGAGTCCTCCAGGAGGGCGAGATCCGGCCGCTCGGTGGCGATGGCGTCCGGCACGTCGACGTCCGCGTGGTCGCCGCGACGCACGCCGGGCTCGAGGCAGCCGTGGAGGAGAAGCGGTTCCGGGCCGATCTCTACTATCGCCTCGCGGTCGCGACCGTCGAGGTGCCCCCGCTCCGCGCACGCATGACCGATGTGCCGCTGCTCGCCGCGCACTTCTTGCGCAAACACGGCAAGGACCGCCGCGCCCATCTCACGCCGGCGGCGCTCGAGCGGCTCATGAGCTACGCCTGGCCCGGCAACGTCCGCGAGCTCGAGAACGCGATCCTGCACGCGCTCGCGCTGAGCGCGGGTGCGCTGGTCGACGAGCTGGCGCTGCCGGCGAGCCTCGGGGCGACGCTGGGCGCGCTGCCTCAGCCGGTGCTCCCTGACAACCTCGAGTGGGCGGCGGAGCTGTCGCTCGCCGAGGCCAAGAAGCGCGCGGTCGATGACTTCGAGCGGCGGTACGTCACCCGCGCCCTCGAGCGCGCGCACGGCAACCTCACCGAGGCCGCGCGCCTGTCCGGCCTCGATCGCTCGAACTTCCGGCGCGTCCTGACCCGGCTCGGGATGGACGCCGGCACGTTCCGCGAAGACTGACCCGCGCCGTCCGCGGGCACCGGGTCACGAGTGACTCGGGGGGTCACCGGTGACCGGAGCGGAACGCAGGTGTATCGGCCCTTGCGCGGCGGGCACGCGCCGATGCGTTGGCGCGATCCATGTACTGAGGGTTGCTCACGATGGACGCGCCCACCGCCGCTCATCACCAGCAACCCGCTTCCAAGGACTCATCCCACATGCGCATCTCTGCCCTGCTCGCCGCTTCGATCACCACGTTTGGCTTTGCGTCCGTCGCGGTTGCCGCAACGGAGACGGACAACCTCGAGGTCACGGCCACGGTCGCGCAGAGCTGCTCGATCGAAGGGGACACCCTCGCGTTCGGCACCTACACGATGCTCGACACGACGGATACGGACGCGACCGCCACGATCACGGTCGTCTGCAACAGCGGCGCGGCGGCCAAGATCACCCTCGGGGCGGGCTCGAACGAGGACGGCAGCACCCCGGCCGCTCCCCTCCGCCGCATGAAGGACGCCGGCACGAACCTTCTCTCGTACCAGCTTTACACCGAGAGCGGCCGCACCGACATCTGGGGCGACACGGTGGGATCCTCCGTCGATTACGACGCGAACAGCCAGGCCATGACGGTCTTCGGGAGGATCGCCGCGGCGCAGGACGTCCCGGCCGGCGATTACACGGACACCGTCGTCGCCACCATCACGTTCTGATCGGCGAGCTCCATGCGAACCCCGTCAGCCCCGATGTCGCGGGCGTTCCTCGTCTGCGCGCTGGCGGTCGTGCTGGCTGGTGGCGACGCGGTCGCCGGAACGTTTCAGGTGCAGCCCACCCGGCTGGATCTCGCCCGTCGCGGCGCACCCACGGAGCTGACGATCTCGAACCGCGGGCGCGCTGCCGCTCGCTTCGAGGCGACGGTCTTCGTGTGGAGCGAGGACGAGCACGGCGTGATGCAGCTCCAGCCGACGAAGGATCTCGTCGTTTACCCGACGCTGTTCACCGTCGCGCCGGGCGCCCAGCGCGCGGTCCGGGTCGCGACGACGGTGGGCCCGGCCGCGTCCGAGCGATCGTACCGGATCTTCGTCGAGGAGCTGCCGACGCCACGCGGCGCCGGCGGATCCCCGGCCACCGCGGTGGCGGTCCGCACGCGGATGGGCGTCCCGATCTTCGTAGCGCCCGCCAAGGCCGAGCTCCGCGGCGCGGTCGAGGCGACCGTCCGTGCGGGCATGCTCCACGTCGCGATCCACAACCGCGGCACGGTGCACGCCAAGGTGACGTCGCTCCGCGTGATCGCGAAGGACGCGGCCGGCGCCGTCGTCTTTGATCAACAGCAGAGCGGCTGGTACGTCCTGGCCGGCGGCCGCCGCCGCTACGCGCTCACGCTCGATGCGAGCGCCTGCCTGCGCGCGAGCCAGCTGGTCATCGAGGCAGTGAGCGCCGGCGCGACGTGGAAGACCGCCACGGCGATGCCGCGCGACGGCTGCGCTGGAACGAAGTGAGCGCGTGGCCTGGGCACGCCGGATGCTCGTCGCGGCGGCCCTGATCGCCACGGCGCCGGCGGCCGCCTCCGCGGAGCGGCGCACCGTCATCCTGCGCGTCGCGATCAACGAGCTCGCCGCCGGGGACCACATCGTGTACCTCGAGGATGACGGTGACGTGCTCGTCCCCGTCGAGGCGCTCCGCGGCATCGGAGTCCGGGTGCACGGCCGCACCGAGCAGGTCGATGGGGCGCTGTGTGTCGCGCTGCGCTCGATGACGAAGGACTACGTGCTCGACGAGGACCAGATGACCATCGCGATCACCGCCCGCCCGAGCGACCTGCCCGCGACGCGCATCGATCTCGCGCGCGGTGCGCCGCCCGACCTCCAGGTGCGCGACGCCACGAGTGCCTACCTCAACTACGGCGTGCAGGCGGTCGGCACCGCGCTGACCGCGTTCACCGAGGCCGGCGCGCGCCACGGTCGAGGCCTGCTGTACAGCAGCGTCACCCTGACCCCCGATCACCGCGTGGTCCGTGGCCTCAGCAACCTGACGATCGATCACCGCGAGCAGCTGCAGACGTTCGTCATCGGTGACCAGGTCGTCGATGGTGGGCCGCTCGGGGGCGGCGCGGTCGTCGGCGGCTTGCACCTGATCCGCAGCTTCGAGCTCGATCCGTACCTGGTGACGAGCCCCGCGATCGATCTGAGCGGCAGCGTGCTCGCGCCGGCGACCGCCGAGATCTACGTCAACGGCGTGCTGGTGCGGCGCGAGCAGCTCCCACCCGGCCGCTACACGGTGGCGAACCTCCCCGCCACCACGGGCGCCGGTGACGCTCGTGTCGTGATCCGCGATGTGCTCGGCCGCCGTCAGGAGGTCAGCACCGGCTTCTACGTCGCGGGCAACCTGCTCCGCCCGGGGCTCAGCGACTACCACGTCACGGCGGGGTCGGTCCGTGGGGCGATGGGGATGGAGAGCTTCGGCTACGGCGCGGTCGCCGCGGTCGCGCGCTACCGGCGCGGCGTGACCTCACGGATCACCGTGGGCGCGCGCGCCGACGCGGCCATCGAGCACGGCGGCGCGGGTGCCTCGATGACCGCCGGCCTGCCCGTCGGCCAGCTCGATGTCGCCGCTGGCGTCTCGGCCGACCGCGGGGCCCTCGGCGCGGCCGGCTCGCTTGGCTGGTCGTACCTGGCGCGTCGTGGTGCGCTCGCCCTCTCGGGACGGCTCGTCAGCGACGGCTACGCCACGGTCGACGTCGACCGTGATGCCGACCGCGTCGTCGCGGAAGCGCGCGCCCACGCTTCGCTCTCGCTCGCGCGTCGCGTCACGGCGGGCGCGCGGTTCAGCTCCGTCGCGTTCCGCGATGTGGGGTGGTCGCGCCGCTACTCGCTGCACGCGAGCGCGAGCCCGGCGCGGGGTGCCACCCTGTCGGTGTCCGTGGAGCGCTCCGATGAGGAGCACGGGACGCAGTACAGCGCGTTCGCGAGCCTCAGCGTCGGGCTCTCGTCGCGCACGCGCGCATCGCTCTCCCACCACCACCGGGGCGGCGGCGACACCAGCCAGGTCGCCCTGAGTCGCTCGCTCGGCGGCGAGACCGGCCTTGGCTATCGCGCGTCGGCGGAGGTGGGAGCGCGCGACGCGGTCGCCGCGTCGGTGCAAGCGCAGTCGAGCACGGGGCGCTACGAGCTCGGCTACACGTACAGGGGCACCGACCACGGGACCCTCGAGGCCAGCGTCGCCGGTGGGCTCGCGGTGATCGGTGGGCGCGTGTTCGCCTCGCGGCCGATCGACAACAGCTTCGCGCTCGTGCGCGTGCCCGGCAACGCCGGCGTGGAGACCTCGATCGAGAATCACCCCGTCGGGCGCACGGATCGGCACGGCGATCTGTTCATCCCGCGGCTGCTACCGCACTACGGCAACAACATCTCGATCGATCCGGGCGACCTGCCCTTCGATCGCCTGCTACCGGTGACGCGCCAGACCATCGCGCCGCCGGTCGGCGGTGGCGTGGTGATCGTGTTCGCCGCACCCGCGCTCCATGTCGTGCGGGGCACGCTGATCATCGAGGAGGGCGCCAGCACGCGGCCGCCCGCCTATGGCGAGCTGACGGTCGGCGGGTCGACGTCGCCGATCAACGCGACGGGGAACTTCGAGCTCGCAGGGCTCCAGGGCGGTCGCCACGCCGCGGTCGTGGAGTGGGACGGCAAGCGATGTGCATTCGACCTGTTCGTGCCCACCCGCGCCGCGATGATCATCGAGCTTGGCACGCTGGTGTGTCGATGAGGCTCGCCGGGATCCTCACGGTCCTCCTGCTCGCCGCTCGTCCCGCCGCCGCGGGCGTGTGCTCGGTGACGTCCGTCGCGCCGGTCACGTTCGGTACGTACGACGTGTTCGCGACCGCGCCGCTCACGTTCGCGGGGAGCGTCACGTACGCCTGCACCGACGTCGCCCCGTCGGAGGTCGTGGTCATCTCGATCGATGGCCTCCCCAGCGGCGGGGGGCCGCGCACGCTGGTCGGCGCGACCAGCTCCCTCGCCTATCAGCTGTATCTCGATGCGGCACGTACGGTGGTGTGGGGCGACGGCACCGGGGGCTCGGCGACGTACGGACCGCTCGTGCCCGTCGCCGGGAGCCCGACCGTCGTGCCGATCTATGGACGGCTCCCATCCCGGCAGGACGTGCCCGCCGGGGCCTACGCAGCTTCGCTCGTGGTGACTCTCAACTTGTGAGTGGCAGACCCATGAACAACAACGACGATCCGGACATCCACCGCAACCGCGTCTTGCTGATCGAGCAGCACGGCGCACGTTCCGCGCGTTACGGATCGGTGCTCGAAGACGCCGGGTTGGCGGTCACCTGCACCGCGGAGTCGGCAGCGGCCACCGCCCTGACCGGCGCGGACGACTTCGACGCGGTGGTCGCCGTCCTCGGTGTCCCGTCGCACGAGGGGACGAGCGTCCTCGAGCGCCTCCGCCAGGTCGACGAGGATCTCCAGGTCATCCTGATCGCCCCCGCGGCGACCATGGAAGGCGCTCTGTTCGCGCTCGATCAGCGCGTCTTCCGGTTCCTCGTCGAGCCGGTGGACAGCGCGGCACTCTCCCGGATCATCGAAGCGGCGGCGACCGCGGGCATCGCCGCGCGCGCCCGCCGCGAAGCGCTGGCGCGTGCGCAACTCGACGCCGACGCACTGAGCTCGTTGCGCCAGCAGTTCGGGCGCGCGGTCGATGGCCTGTGGGTCGCGTACCAGCCGATCGTGCGCGCCACGACCGGAGCGACCGTCGCCTTCGAGGCTCTGATGCGGAGCACCGAGAAGAGCCTGCCCGATCCGAAGTCGGTGCTCGTTGCCGCCGAGCGCTGTCACTCGCTGCCCGTCCTGGGCAGGGTCATCCGGCGCGTCGTGGCGGATGACCTCGATCGCTGCGCGTTCGAGACCTTCGTCAACCTCCATCCGTGCGACCTCGACGACGAGGAGCTGTACTCCGAGGCGGCGCCGCTCACCCGCCACGCGCACCGCGTGGTGCTCGAGATCACGGAGCGGGCATCGCTCGACACCGTGAGCGATCCGGCGCGCAAGTTCGCAGCGCTGCGCAAGCTCGGCTATCGACTCGCGATCGACGACCTCGGTGCAGGCTACGCGGGACTCTCCAGCGTGGTGACGCTCGAGCCCGAGTTCGTGAAGATCGACATGTCCCTGGTCCGCGGCATCGCGACCTCGCGCACCCGTCGGTCGCTGGTCCGGCTGCTCGTCGACATGGCCAAGGCGATCGAGGCAGACGTCATCGCCGAGGGCATCGAGACCGCCGAGGAACGCTCGGTGCTCGCGGATCTCGGGTGTGACCTCATGCAAGGCTATCTGTTCGGCCGTGCCGCGAGACCTTGCTCGCGCACGACCGCCGACAGCGGCGACGCGTGTGCATCGCAGCCGAGCGTTGCGAGCTCCACGAGCTAGCGCTCGCTCACTGTGTCGGCGACCGGCCGCGCGGGCTCCTGTGGTATGCCAGCGTCCCGGGCATCCGGGTCTTGATGCTCCGCGCAACGACAGAACTGAGGATTGCCGCCGAGCGCATTTTGGGGCTCGAGCGTGCCGCAAAGCGCGGCGGGGCGAAGGCACCCGCGGCCGCCGTGGTCAGTGAGCAACTCCGTCGCGTGCTGAGCACGCTGCTGGGAGCTGCGGGGTTCCGCGCACTGCTGTCCCGCGCGGTGAACCTGGCGCAGGCCGAGGTGCCCGAGCGGAACCTGTCAACGAGTTTGAGACACCGGCACGCATTAGTTTAGTGAGCTGATCGCGCTCTGGTCAGGTCGATCCGGTTGATCACGAAGTTGGTCAGGCTGTGCCGCGGCGGGCTTGTTGATCC
>JALZOI010001016.1 GCA_030857245.1 Myxococcota bacterium | reverse complement strand
GCGACGGCGGCAACAGATACGACTGACCGGGAGCGTACGGGCGGTAGGTCTTCACCCGCCCATTCGATCAAAACCGGATCGATCTGTCGATCCGGAATCGACCATCTATGACCTACAGACTCCTAGCTCTTGGCGGCGTGGAACGCGCGCTCGAGGTCGCCCTGCTGGTCGGCGAGGTCCTCGATGCCGACGGACAGCCGGATGAAGCCATCGGCGATGCCGAGCTTGTTGCGGGTCGCGAGCGGCACGCTCGCGTGCGTCATGATCGCGGGGTGCTCGATCAGCGACTCGACGCCGCCGAGCGATTCGGCGAGCGTGAAGATCTGGCAGGCCGAGAGGAACTTGCGCGACTCGTCGAGGCCGCCGCGGAGCACGAAGCTGATCATGCCGCCGAAGCCGCGCTGCTGGCGCTTCGCGAGCGCGTGCTGCGGATGGGACTCGAGGCCCGGGTAGATCACCTTCTCGACCTGCGGATGGCGCTCGAGCCACGCGGCGAGCGCGCGCGCGTTGGCCTCGTGGCGATCCATGCGGACGTGCAGCGTCTTGGTGCCGCGCAGCACCATGAAGCTATCCATCGGCGAGGGCACCGCACCTGACGCGTTCTGGAGGAACGCGAGCCGCTCGCGCAGCTCGGCGGTCTTCGTGATGAGCGCGCCGCCGATGATGTCGGAGTGCCCGTTGAGGTACTTCGTCAGCGAGTGGGCGACGATGTCCGCGCCGAGCTCGAGCGGGCGCTGGAGGTACGGCGTCATGAACGTGTTGTCGACCGCGAGCAGCACGCCGTGCTGCTTGCAGACCTCGGCGACCGCCGCGATGTCGACGAGCTTGAGCATCGGGTTCGTCGGCGTCTCGATCCACACGAGCTTGGTCGTCGGTCGGATCGCGGCCTCGACCGCCGCCGCGCCGCCGATCGGATCGACGTAGCTGAAGTCGAACCCGAGCCGCTTGTAGACCTTGTCGAACAGCCGGAACGTGCCGCCGTAGAGATCGTCACAGGCGACGACGTGCGTGCCGGTGTCGAACAGCTGGAGCAGCGTCGACGTCGCGGCGAGGCCGGACGCGAAGCACAGCCCGCCGGCGCCGCCCTCGAGCGACGCGAGGTTCGCCTCGAGCGCGTACCGCGTGAGGTTGTGCGTGCGCGAGTACTCGAAGCCCTTGTGGACGCCGGGCGCCGACTGCGCGTAGGTGGACGTGTAGTAGATCGGCGTCATCACGGCGCCGGTCACGGGGTCGGGGCTCTGGCCCGCGTGGATCGCGCGGGTCCCAAAGCCGAGGGTGGGGTCGTCGTGGGAAGCCATGATGTCCTCAGTCGTCGAAGCTGAACTTGCTCGGATCGTGCTCCATGATCCGCTCCATGGCCGCGTCCTCGAGGAGGTCGACCATCCGCTGTCCGCCATACTTCTTGACGAGCTTGTCGTCGTACTCGTCGGCGATCAGCGCGACGTCACGCAGCGTGGCCGTGAGCTCCTCGGAGTCGAGCGTCGTGCCGCCGAGGATCGTGTGCGTGAACAGGATCGTGTGCTCCAGCGGGTCCATCGCGAACGCACCGAACCGCAGGTGGCTGTTGAGCTCGAGCAGCTGCTTGGCGAGCGGCCCGTCGACGTTGACGCCCTTCACGAGCTGCGCGGTGCAGCGCACCATGGCGCGGTTGTCGCCCCACGGCACGACGCTGATCATGACGTAGGCCGAACCCTGCTTGATGACATAGAGCGAATCGTCCACCTTGCGGTAGGCGGGGCTGTTCTGGATCGTGCGCTCGATGACGAGCGCGGTCGCGACCTCGGCGGGATTCATACGCGCGGTGGTATCACGGGGATGCGGCGGGGTGTGCCACGCAGTGTGATCGACCGCGCACGTGCGCGTACGTCATCAACGCAGTCCGCCGGCGCGCCATGCCATACTCCGGCTCGTGCCGTTCGTTCGCGGGATCTTCGTCGGGCGGATCACCGCCGCCTTGGGATTGATCGCTGCTGTCGGGCTCGTGGTCGGGGTCGGTCCCGCCGCCGCGCAGCGCCCCGTCCCGGTCGCGCCGGATTCGGGCGCGCCGACCAACGAGCCGACGCCGCGCCCGGTGCCCGTCGCGCCCGATGCCGGACCGCCGACCAACGAGCCGACGCCGTATCC
>JALZOI010001015.1 GCA_030857245.1 Myxococcota bacterium | reverse complement strand
GTCCCGAGCCGTTCGCCCGTGGACTCGCCCGGGCGCTGCGCCGCGCCCAGCTCGCGGGGCTGCTCCCGGTGGTCCGCGGGATCGACGAGGTCGTGTTCGACGAGCGCGATGGCGCCGACCTCGCGCGCGAGGTGTTCGCGCTGCACCCCGGGCCACTCGCGGTGATCTCGCCGCCCGACGTCAGCCCGCCGTTTCCCGTCGGTCACGTGGCGATCGAGGTGCCGACGCTCTCGGAGACCGAGCGCACCGGCGTCTGGCAGCGCGCGCTCGCCAGCTCGCGGTGGTGGTTGCGCGATCCGGCGGGACTCGCGGCGCGCTACCGCGTCGGCCCTGGCGTGATCCATCGCGCGGTCGACTCGCTCGCGGGGCTCGACCTCGACGTGCCCGCGGACGACCGGATCGACGGCTTCCTCCGGCAGAGCCGCGACGTGCGGCTCGCCGATCACGCGCGCCGGGTCGATCGCCTCGCCAGCTGGTCGGACCTGGTGCTGCCGTCCGACATCATGGACTCGCTGCGCGAGCTGATCGGTCGCGTGCGCCACCGCCGGACCGTGTTCGAAGACTGGGGCATGAGCCGGACGATGGCGACCTCGCGCGGCCTCACCGCGCTGTTCCAGGGGCAGCCGGGCACCGGCAAGACGCTGGTCGCCGGGGCGATCGCCCGCGAGCTCGGGCTCGATCTCTACCAGGTCGATCTCTCGAAGGTGATGTCGAAGTGGATCGGCGAGACCGAGCGCAACCTCGCGACGATCTTCGATGCCGCCGAGGACGGGCAGGTGATCCTGCTGTTCGACGAGGCCGACTCGCTGTTCGCGAAGCGCACCGAGGTGCGATCGAGCAACGACCGCTACGCGAACCTCGAGGTCAACTACTTGCTGCAGCGCCTCGACGCCTTCGAGGGCATCGCGATCCTGACGACCAACGCGGGCGGCTCGATCGATCCCGCGTTCAAGCGGCGACTCTCGTTCCGGCTGTCGTTCCCGTTTCCCGACGAGGACACCCGCGCCGAGCTGTGGCGCGCGCACCTGCCGCGCGAGCTGCCGCGCGGCGGCGAGCTGGTGTTCGACGTGCTCGCCCGCAAGTATCAGATCTCCGGCGGCTACATCCGCAATGCCTGCCTGCGCGCCGCGTTCCTCGCGGCCCAGGAGGAGACGTCCCTGCACCAGCACCACCTCGATCGCGCCGTTGCCCTCGAGTTCGCCGAGCTCGGTAAGCTGTCGACCGGCGGCACCATCGCTTGAGGAGAGGCCCGCCATGACGTACGACCGCACGCCACGGGAGCGCCGATGCCAGCGCGGAGCACGCCGACCTCGAGCCGAGCCGGCTGTCGCGGAGGTCCCGCCCTGTGGATGCCGGTGATCGCTTCGTCGCACGCGATGACACCGCGCGCGGTCGCACCGGATCCTGACTCTCAGATCAGGCCGTGCTGCAGCGCGAGCTTCTTGAGGCGCTCCTTCGCGCGCTCGAAGCGCTTGCGCAGGGTCGCGGCGCGAGCGTCGACGTCGGCGTCACCGCCGGTGATCCGCGCGATCTCCTTCCACGACAGCTCGCGATCCAGGCGGAGGAGCAGGAGCTCGTGCTCCTCGGGATCGAGCTGCTCGCGGAGCAGGCGGAAGCCGTCCTTGACCTCGGTGCGCTGGATGTCGAGGGTGGCGGTGCGGAGCACGTGCTCGATGTCGGGCGCGATCGAGAGGGGCAGGTTGCGATCGACGCGACGTCGGGGATCGCGGCGGAGCTGGTTGAGCGCGTTGCGCGCGAGCGTGTAGAGCCACGAGCGCAGCGACGACGACCAGCGGAACGCGGGGAGGCCGCGCCAGACGTCCTCGCCGAGCTCGGCGAACGCCTCGGCCGCGAGATCGTCGTTGCCGGCGAGCGCGCGGAGGAACGCGAGCAGCTCGGTGCCGTAGAGGCGCAGGGCCGCGGTGACCGCGCCGGCCTCGTCACCGGCCTCGCACGCCGCGCGGATCGGGGCCTCGATCGCGGCGCGCTGCGGATCCTGCTCGTGGGTGTCGGGCGTGCTCATCGATGGACGAGGCTAGCGCGTCTGGCGGGCGAGGCGGTCGATCTCTTCGACGCGCGCGGTGAGCCCCTCCGCGACATAGGTGGCGCGGGCGGCGGTCAGCAA
>JALZOI010001014.1 GCA_030857245.1 Myxococcota bacterium | reverse complement strand
CCGAGAGCGTGGCCTCGGCCGGGTCGGTGATCAGCGCGCGCTCGGCGGGCTCGAGCACCGTGCGATAGCCCTCGTCGTCGCGCAGCACGTACGGCTTGTGGATCGACAGGAAGGCGCTCTGGTGGACGTCCGCGCTGTGACCGCACGCGATCGCGAGCGTGAGCGCGGTGTGCCCGGGGCCGGCCTTGTCGGCGCGCCGGAGCTCCTCGGCCCACGCCACGAGGTCCGGCAGGGCGCCGGTCGCGGCCGTGATCGCCTGCAGGTGCATCGGGATGCTGTCGCGGCGGCCCGGATCCTCGCTCGCGCGCAGCAGCTCCACGAGCCCCCGGCGTGCGTGGGTCGCGCCGTCGCTCTCGGGCGCGAGGGCGATCGCGCGCTCGTAGGCGGGCACTGCCTGGCGGGTGTCGCCGCGCTGCGCGCGGGCCTGACCGAGCCGGAACGACAGCAGCGCGCGCCGCGCCGTCTGCGCCTCGGTGAAGCGATCATCCTTGGCGGTGAGCAGGCGCGTCAGCATCGCCGAGGCACCGTCCATGTCGCCCAGATCGATCGCGAGCCCGGAGGCGAGATCGACGGCATCGACGTCGTACGGATCGCTCTCGACGCCCCTCACCGCGGCGGCGCTGGCGCGCACCGCGTCACCGGCGGCGAGGAAGCTGCGCGCGGCGCGCAGGTAGCAACGGGAGCGGTCGGCGGCCGACGCGCCGAATGCCGCCATCAGCTCGGAGGTGCGCGCGGAGCCCGCGTGGTCGCTCGCGAGCTCCTGGCGATCGAGCAGCTTCTCGAGGAGCGGGAGGTGCTTGGCCTCGAGTGGCTGGGCGGCCGCGACGGCGGCGACGAAGCACGTCCGCGCGCGCTCCTCGTCCTGCAGCATGAGCAGCGCCATGTCGCCGAGCGCCTCGAACAGGCGCATCCGCTCCGCCGGCTCCTCGGTGGCGGTCGCCTGCCGCGTCAGCAGATCGGCGGCCTGCTTGTGATCGCCTTGCTCCATCGCGAGCTCCGCGAGAGCCTGGAGCGCGGGCGCGTAGCTCGGCCGCAGCTCGAGCGCGCGGGCATACAGCGGCGGCGCGTTCTCGGGGCGCAGCGAGCGGATCTCGGCGAGCGCCGCGTGATAGATGCCCTGCGCGACCTCGCTCGGATAGCGCGGGGCATCGTCGTGCGCGGCGAGCGGAGACAGGTGGAGCGCGGCCTCGCGCCAGCGGCGCGCCTTGTACCGGTTCTCGCCGAGCGCGAGCTTGATCAGGAGGTGACCGCGGTGCAGGCGATCCGCGGCGACGAGCGTCTGGTACGCGTCCTCGTCGCGACCGAGCTTCTCGTGCGCGGTCGCGAGCCGGCGGTGGAGATCCGCGATCAGCGCGGCGGGCGCGGCGGCGAGCAGCGCGCCATCGAGGACCTCGCGCAGGAACGCTTCGAGATCGTTCCAGCGGGTGGCGTCGGCGTAGAAGTCGGCGAGCGCGACGATCGCGGGGATGTGATCGGGGACGCAGCCAAGGGCCTCGAGCAGCCGGCGCTCCGCCGCGGCTTCGACGCCGGCGACGCGTGACAGCGCCGCGAGCTGCGTCATGATCCGCGCCTTCTCGGGCGGCGTCAGCGACTCGTCGTCGAGCCGCGTCTCGAGGACGCGCGCGGCGGTCTCGGGATCGCCGCCCTTCTCGACGAGGCCGGCCAGCGCCCAGGTCGCGTCGCTGTGGTACGGCCGCATCGCGAGCACGCGCTCGTAGACGGCGCGGGCGCCGGCGGTGTCGCCGACGCGGCCCTGGAGCACGTCACCCGACGCCATCAGCGCGGCGATCCGGGTGTCGTCATCGGCGGCGCTGTCGGCCTCGCGGAGCTTGGCCTCGGCGAACGCGCGCGGATCGTCGTCGGGCGACGCGATGCCGGCGAGCACGGCGAGCGCGGTCGGGTGCTCGGGGACGAGCGCGAGGGCCTGGTCGATCGCGAGCCGGGCACCGGAGCGATCGTCGAGGTGCTCGAGGCGGAGCTGCCCCAGCCGGATCAGCAGCGCCGCGACGTCGCCGCGGTTCGTGCCGTCACCCGCCGCGCCGATCCGGCCCTCGAGGATCGCGGCGGCCTCGCGGTGACGATCCGCCTTGATCAGCGCGGTGACGAGCAGATCGGCGAGGCTCGAGTC
>JALZOI010000394.1 GCA_030857245.1 Myxococcota bacterium | reverse complement strand
TCTGCAGGCGGCGCGGGATGCGGTGCGCCGACGAGCTCGACGCGGACGGCGGCAAGCCGGGCAGCGCCGGGCTCGCGCGCCCTGCGATCGCCACGGCCTCCGCGATCGCGGCCTCGGCCTGGATCGTCGCCGGCGTCGGCTCGGGCTGGGGCGCGCGGTCGGCCTCGCGATACTTCCCGATCACGCGCGCGAGCCGCCACAGGTGCGACGTCGTGTCGGCGTCATCGGGCATCAGCAGCAGCGCGACGAGGTGCGTGCGGAACGCGCGGGGTGCGTCCTTGAGCTGCTCCTCGATGACCGCGGCCTTGCGGCGCAGCAGCTCGACGCGGCGGCCCGAGGTCGGGGCGCGCTCGATCAGCGCGCTGTCGACCGCGACCACGTCGGTCCACGCCCGCGACTTCGCCGCGAGCGCGACGAGCGTGTCGCGCACGTCCTCGCGTTCGGGCGCCCACGAGAAAGCGAGGAGCAGATCGGCGACGGCGTGCTTCGCGTCGTTGACGCGCTCCTCGAGGATCTTGGCGCGCCGCAGGTAGAGCTCGACCCGCTCGGTGGGGGCGGCCGCCGCGAGGACGAGCTCGTAGCCATCGAGCAGCGCGCGCCAGGCCTGGCGGTTGTCGAGCTCGGTCGCGATGCGGTCGAGCTCGGCGAGCAACGACGGATCGCGCGGCGTGACGGCGAGCGCCTCCGCGACCACCCCGAGCGCGTGCGGCTTGTCCTCGAGCCGGCGCTCGAGCAGCCCGGCGAGCTCGCGAGACAGCGCCACGAACCGCTCGGGCTCGGCCGGCGCACCGGGGACGCCGCCCGCCATCAGGCGCTTGCGCTCGTCGGTGAGGACCTCGGCGAGCTCGCGCCACAGGCCATAGGCCTCGCCGGCGCGGCGGACGTCGGCGAGCGTCTGCTCGTCGGGCGCCTCGTCGTGCGCGCGCCGCCACCACCGGAACGCACTCTTCGGATCGCCGAGCTTGTCGGCGGTCGCGGCCGCGATCCGCTGGACGAGCGTGCGGCGGGCCTCGGCGTAGCCTGCCTCGCTCGCGGGATCGTCGCGGCCCGGCAGCAGCGCGAGCCACCGCTCGAGGACGATGACGTACTCCTTCCAGCGGCCGAGCTTCCCGAGCAGGTCAGCCGCGGCGGAGAGCGCTTCTTCCTGCTCGGGGTCGAGCTCGAGCACGCGCTTGAACGCCTGCAGCGCGCGCGTCGGGTTGTTGAGGCGGTCGCGGCAGATCAGGCCGATCTCGAGGCCGCGCGCGATCTTCCGGACCGGCTCGGGCGACAGGTACATCTCGCGCTCGGCGATCCGCACGGCCGCGTCGTAGTCGCCGCGCGCCTCGTGGAGCCGGCGCAGCGCGGTGTGCGCGTCGAGGTGGTTCGGGTTGAGCTCGCGGAGGACGTAGTCGAGGACCTTGACCGCGTCGTTCGGCGCGCCGAGGCGCTCCTCGAACAGCTCGGCGCGCTCCATCGCGGCCTGCACCGCACGCTCGCGATCCTCGGGATCTCCTGACACCGCGACGAGCGACGAGATCGTCTGCACCTGCGCGCCGAGGACCTCGGCGAGCTCGCGCCACCGGGAGGCGCTGCGATAGAGCCGCACCAGCGCGATCTGCGCGTTGCGGTTCATCGGGGTCAGCTCGAGGACGCGGTGCCACGCCTTGATGGCGCGGACGCTGTCGCCGAGGTGCGTGTCGAGCACGGTCGCGTAGCGCTCGAGCTCGAGGGCGCGCATCGCCGCCTCGGGCGTGCCCGGGGGCGGCAGCGGCTTGCCACCGTCGAGCCGCTCGAGGATCTGCGCGAGCTCGGGCCAGCGCTGCGCGCGCTCGTAGAGCTCCGAGAGTGCCGCGAGGGCGTCGGGGTCCGACGGCGACGCGCGCATCGTGAGCTCCCAGCGCTCGAGCGCCGCGAGATCATCGTTGCGGGCGGCCGCGAGCCGGGCGAGCCGCTTGAGCAGCTTCGCGCGCTCGGCCGGCGAGGTCGACGCGGCGGCGTGATACTCGAGCGTCTGCTCGAGCCGCGGATCGTTCGCCTTCTCGAGGACGCGCTCCATGCGATCGAGCGCGTCGCGGTCGCCGTTGAGCAGCTCGAGGACCGCGCTGCACGCGTAGACCACGCCATCGACGTCGGCGAGCCGCGTCTCGTAGAGCACCGCGATCCGGCGGAGCTGCGTCAGCCGCTCGGCGCGCTTGGCCACGGGCCAGTCCTTCACCCCATCGTCGATCGACTTCCCCGCGCGGGTCATCGCGTCGAGCACCTTGCGCTCGTCGAGCTCGAGCATGCGGCGGAGCGCCGACGCCAGGCCGGCATCGTCGCCCTCGCGCTCGTAGAGCTCGGACAGCGCCTTCAGCGTCTGATCGTCGTCGGGCGTGTGAGTGACGACCTCCTCGAACAGCTCGATCGCGCGACGCGGATCGATCTGCCGCTCGCGGAACGTCTGCGCCATCTTCTTGAGGACGGCGGTGCGCTGCTCGACGCTCGTCGCGGTCGCGACCTCGTGCTCGAGGCTCTGCACGAGCTGCTGCCACATCTTCGAGCGCGCGGTCAGCCGGCGGCGAGCCTCGGCGACCTTGGGGCTCGCCGGCTCGTACTCCGCGATCCGGTCCCACGCGGCGATCGCGCGATCGATGTCACCGAGCCGGAGCTCCGCGAGCTGTGCGATCTCCTCGAGCTGGCGGACCATCTCGTCGGGCGGCGCGCCGGCCTCGCGGCTGTTGTCGAGCCGAAACTCGCAGAGATCGATCAGCCCCCGCCAGTCCCGGCGCTCGCGGAAGTGATCGACGTAGCGGGCGAGGGCCTCCTCGTGCGTCGGGCTGACGCCGAGCGCCTGATGGAGCAGCTCGGCGGCTCGATCGCGGTCGCCCATGTGCTCGCGCGCGACGGTGGCGAGCTCGAGGATCTCGGCGACGAGCAGATCCGCTGGCGTCTCGGGGTCCTGGCCGAGCGCGTTGATCTCGGCCTCCATCAGGCGCGACAGCTGCTCGTAATCCTGGTCATCGCGCAGCAGCTCGCGGAGCTCGCGGGCGGCCTTGCTGCCGGGCTGCTCGTACTGGATGAGATCGGTGAGGACCTCGATCAGGGCGGGCCGGTTCGGCATCTGGTTGCGATAGAGCGCCGCGCGGCGGCGCAGCACCTCGGCACGCTCCTGCGGATCCTGGACGACCGCGCTGCGGTGCCGGAGGTTGCGATCGAGCTCGCTCCACTGCGACGACTGCGAGAGCGCGTCCTCGTAGGCGGCCGAGCTGCCCTTGGAGTACGGGTCGATCCCGACGGCGCGGCGCAGGTAGTTGATGCCGGTGGCGTCGTCGCGGGTGGCGAGTCGGCGCTGGCCGACCTCGACGAACAGCTCGCTCGCGCGGTGGCGCCACGCGCCCTGGTCGGCACCCTCGCGGAAGCCCGGGCTCGCGTAGACCTCGGCGAGCTTCTCGGCGATCTCGAGCGACGCCGGGTCGAGCTTCGCCGCCGCCTCGAAGTGCTGGGCGGCGGCCTCGAGGTCGCCGGCCCGCAGGGCGAGCGAGCCGAGCTCGTAGTGGATGTGGGCCTTGCGGCCGGTGACCGCCGGGGAGGTGCCCAGGACCTCGAGCTCGGCCTGGAACAGCTTCGCGACCATGCCGTCGTCGCCGAGCGAGTGATAGAGCTGGCGCGCGGCCTCGAGCGCGGTCGTGTTCTGCGGCTCGAGCCTCCACGACTGCTGGAAGTGCCAGAGGGCGCGATCGACCCGGCCGAGGTGATCGTTCCACAGCGCGGCGGCGCGGCGGTGCTGGGTGGCGCGGCGTGCGATGACGTCGGCCTTGCGCTTGTCGGGCTTGTGCGGAGCCCGACCGCGGGCCGCGCCTGGTTGATCGAGGGCGGCGAGCTCGGCGAGCTCGAGCTCGATGACCTCGACGGCGTACGCCGGGTCGCTCGGCTCGACGATCTCGATCAGCCGATCGGCGGCGCGATCGTTCGTCGGATCGAGATCGAGCGCGGTGCGCAGATACTCGACGGCGGTGGCGGTCTCGCCGAGCACGAGCATCGCCTCGCCGGCCTCGGACCACGCATCGGCGGCGCGCACCGGATCGCGCTCGTGCTGCGCCCACGACGCGCAGAGCTCGGCGAGCAGCTCGCCGCGCCCGGCGTCGCGGAGCTCCTGGCGCAGCTGCCCGAACCCCTTCGCCTCGGGTTGCTGGCGAAACACGACGACCCGGGCTTCGAGCTCGTCGATGGTGTGACTGGGCGTCGTATCGTCTGACAAATCGTTCCTGAAGCTCGCGCTTGATGCGCGAGTGGGTTCCTGAAGCTCGCGCTTGATGCGCGGCTCGCGCTTGATAAGCGAGTGGGTTCCTGAAGCTCGCGCCGCGAGTGCCGCTCGCCGCTCACGATATCACGGCGGCGTGCGGGCAACTGCTGGACGCCGCTCGCTTATATAGGCTGCGATGCTCACGCATGCCGGCGCCCTCGCTAGTGTCGGGCCGGCGCGCCGCGGTAGGGCCGCGGCGCTGGCGTGCCCGCCCGGGTCATCACGAGCTGATAGAGCTGCTGGCCGCGCGACCGGAACGCGCCCGCGCTGGCGAGCAGGTAGAACTTCCACATCCGGTAGAACGCGTCGCCGTAGCGGTCGCGCAGCGCCGGCCACGCGGCGTCGAAGCGCTGCCACCACGCCATCAGCGTCGGATCGTAGTCGGCGCCCAGGTTGTGGACGTCCTCGGCGATGAACAGGCCCTCCATCGCGGTGACGAGCTGCGCGAGCGTCGGCAGCACGGCGTTCGGGAAGATGTACTTGTCGAACCACGGATCGATGTGGGGCCGCGCCCGGTTGCCGCCGATCGTGTGGACGAACGCGACGCCGCCCGGCGCGAGGCAGCGATCGACGAGCTCCATGTAGCCGCGGTAGTGCTTCCAGCCGACGTGCTCCATGAGGCCGATCGAGACGACGGCGTCGTACGTGCCTGTCGCATCGCGATAGTCGGCGTGGCGGAAGTCGATCGGGAGGTGCCCGTAGCGGTCGCGCGCGAGCGCGATCTGCTCGCGCGCGACCGTGTACGCGACGACCTCGACCCCGTGATGCTCGGCCGCGTACGCCGCGAACCCACCCCACCCGCAGCCGAGATCGAGCACGCGCATGCCGGGGCGCAGCCCGAGCTTGCCGCACACGAGATCGAGCTTCGCCTCCTGCGCCTCGTCGAGCGTGCGCGCGCCACCCGCGTAGTACGCGCAGGTGTAGAGCATCCGGCGATCGAGCATCGCCTCGTAGAGGTCGTTGCCGATGTCGTAGTGGCGATGGACGCTGTCGGACGCGCGCGTGATCGACTGGAGGTTGAGCAGCTTCGCGCGCAGCACGTGCGGCACGAACATCCAGTTGTCGCGCAGGTTGTCGCCGAGCCGCACGCGCGTCGCACGGTCGATGAACTGATCGAGGGCGGGCGCATCCCACCAGCCCTCGACGTAGGCCTCCCCGAGCCCGAGCGTGCCGTCGCGCAGCACGCGAGTCCACAGCCGGTCGTCATGCACGTGGACGTCCCACGGCTGATCGCCCCCGACCGTGATGCCCGCGGTCGCGAGCAGCTCGCGCGCGAGCTCGCCCGCGCGCCGTGGATCGAGGCTCGAGATCAGCTTCTGGGTCGCGCTCGAGCGCAGCGGCATCGCCGTCATCGTCATGACCTCCCGGTTCCGAGGACCGCGTCGAGCAGCCGCCCGCCGGGCAGCCGCTTGCCGGAGAACATCCACGCGAAGCCGCGCGCGACGACCGCGCGGCCGAGCTCGCTGCCGCGACCGCCGGCGCGGGCGGGCATGCGCCGCTTGAGCTGGGTCGCGGCGCCGACGATCCGGTGGACCCGACGATAGTCGGCGAGCACCGGATCCACGCGCAGCCGCGCGGCATAGCTCGCTGGCTCACCCGCGAGGATCGCCTCGGCGGCGCGGCGACCCGACGCGCACGCCGGCACGATGCCCTCCGCGGTGATCGGGTGCGCCAGCCCGAGCGCATCCCCGACGAGGAGCGCGCCGTCGCGCTGCGCACCGTCGAGGTGCGCCGGGTCGAACAGGTAGTACGAGTGGCCTTTGACCTGCGCGAGCGCCGGCTCGACCTCTGGCGGGACGTGGCCGGCGGCGCGCAGGTGTCCGTGGGTGGTGCGCCAGGCGTCGCGGACCCGCCCGGCGTCGAGCGTGCCGCAGCCGACGTTGAGCCAGTCGGACTTCGGGACGTTCCAGCCGTAGCCGCCGACGTCGTCGAACAGCACGAGCTCGGGCTCGCCGTCGGCGCCGAGCCGCGTCCGCGCGACCGCGGGCGTGCCGGCCTGCAGCTCGAGCTCCTGGACGCCGACCGCGCGGCGTGGTCGCGGCGGCGCGAGCAGGCGGGCGACCGGGCAGTGCGTGCCACCGGCGCCGACGAGGGTGCGGGCGCGGAGCTCTCCGATCCGCCACAGCCCGTCGGCGTCACGCGTGATCTGCTTCGCGGAGACGCCGAGGTGGAGCTCGGCGCCGCTCGACCGCAGCAGGAAGTCGTCGAGCTCGTAGCGCCGGATGAACCAGCCGTGACATGGGATCGCGTGATCGGCGCCGCGATAATGGACGTGCGCGATGTGCCACTCCCAGAGGCCGCGGGGATACGCGCGCGGCGCCAGGCTCACGACGTCCCAGAACGCCGGCGACAGCCAGCCCGCACAGAGCTTGACGCGCGGAAACGCGGCGCGGTCGACCACCGCGACCCGCGCGCCGCCCGCGACCAGGAACTTCGCGCACGTGCTGCCGGCGGGTCCGCCGCCGACGACGATCACGTCATGGATGTCAGGCATGGCCCCTGAACCGTAGCGCCGCACGCCGTGACGGGCACCCACCATCGGCCGGCGCGCGATGACGCGGGAGCGTGCCGATGCCGGGCCGCGGCGCTTGCCGGCCGGCGCGCGGGATCACAACATCGGCGGTCGGGGGATTCGAAGATGGCGAAGACGACCACCAAGTCGGCCCGCGGCAAGGCCACGCCCCGGCAGTCGCCCGCGCCCGCGCAGCGGCCCGCCAGGCCCGCCGCGTCCCCGAAGCCCGCCAGGTCCGCGA
>JALZOI010000393.1 GCA_030857245.1 Myxococcota bacterium | reverse complement strand
CGACGAAGTCGATGAAGCCGCGGGTCGGCTCGGTGTCGACGAGCTTGACCGTGACGAGGTCGCCGACGTCGAGGCCTTCCTCGCCCTTGACCACGCGGCCCTCGGCGGGCGGGCGGAACAGCCGCGCGAACGTGCCCTTCGGCGTGGCGCCCGTGACGATACCCTCGAAGGTCTCGCCGATCCGCGACGACAGCAGCACCGCGGCCGCGACCTTGCGCATCGTGCGCTCGACCTTGCGGGCGCCGTTCTCGCGGGCGGTGCAGTGGGTCGCGATCGCGAGCAGCTCGTCGTCGCTGTACGGCGCGCGCTGGTTCGCGGCGGCCGCCTTGAGCAGGCGCTGCGTGATCAGGTCGGGGTAGCGCCGGTTCGGCGCCGTCGAGTGCGCGTAGTCGTCGACGGCGAGCCCGAAGTGGCCGATGTCGGGATCGGTCGCGCGCTGCAGCACGTACTCGCCGGGCCCGAGCAGCTTGACGATCGACAGCGACAGATCCGCGAATCGCGTCCGATCCGCCGTGCGCCGCGAGATCACGAAGTCGGCGAGCGCGCGACGATCCGGCGTGACCGGCAGCTGCGTCCCGTACTCCGCCGCGATCGCGACGATGCGATCCCACCGCTTCGGCGCCCGCACGACGCGCCGGATCGACGAGTAGCCGCGCTGCTCGAGGAACCGCGCCGTCGCGCCGTTCGCCGCGATCATGATGTCCTCGACGAGCTCGCGCGCCCGGCTCTTGTGCGTGACCTCGAGGTCGACGATCCGCCCACCCTCCGCGACCGGCCGCGCCTCGATCGTCTCGAGCTCGAGCGCGCCGCGCTCGAACCGCCGCTGCCGCAGCCGCTGGGCGGCCTCGTCGTGGAGCTTCACCTGGGCGGCGATCACGGGATCGCGCGGCGGCGTGCCGGCGCCCTCGAGCCACGCCCCGACGTCCTCGTAGATCAGCTTGGCCTTGTTCTCGACGCGGGCCTGGTAGATCCGGGTGGCGGCATCATCGAGCGAGCCATCCGCGCGGACCACCATCTCGGTGACCATCGCGAGCCGCTCCTCGCCCTCGAGCAGCGACGTCGCGCCCTCGGACAGCACGTGCGGCAACATCGGGAACGTCTGCACGCCGGTGTAGAGCGACAGCGTGTTGGTCGCGGCGTACTCGTCGATCGGCGAGCCCTTCGGCACCAGCGCGTCGACATCCGCGATCGCGAGGAACAGCCGGATCGCCCCGCCGTCCATCGCCTCCGCAACCTCGAGCTGATCGAGATCTCGCGAGGTCTCGTTGTCGATCGATGACCACGGCAGCGCCCGCAGATCCCGCGCGCCCGCGAGCTCCTCGCGCGTGACGGTGTCGTCGAGCTCGCGCGGCACATCCGGCGAGAAGCCGTTCTCGAGCAGCACCCGGCGCGCCACCTCGCGCATGTCGATCTCGGTCTCGCGGCCTCTGGTCATCCCCTCGACGATCCGCCGCGCGTGCGCCCGCGTCAATGCGAGCCGCGCGCTCTGCGCCGGCCGCCCCCTCCGTGCGCGGAGGCGCCGCTCAGCTGGCGGACAGCAGCCACGCGAACACGCCGAGCCCCGCGAGGATCAGGATCAGCGCGATCCAGAACTGGCGGCCGCTGACCCGGGGCTGGCCCGCCTCCGCGATCGCCTTGGCTCCGAGCGCCCTCGTGTCCGCCGCGGTGCCGGGCAGCGACGTGCCGGGCAGCGAGCGACCAGGTGGCATCGAGTCGAGGGTCATGGCTCGAGTGTGGACCGCGCGAGCCGTCCCTGCGAGCCCATCGTGCGCGGCTCGTAGCGCCGCCTTGTATCCCGCTGGATTCCATGCGAACCAACGCGGATGAGCGAACACCCCACCAACTTCGTAGGTTCCATCGAGGAAGCGATCCGCTCGGGCGTGCAGGCCAAGCTGCCCGACGCCAAGGTGGAGGTCTCGGGCGGTGGCGGCCACTACCGGATCGACGTGGTGTCGACCGGGTTCGAGGGCAAGAGCATGCTCGAGAGCCAGCGGCTGGTGCTCGGCGCGATCAAGCACCTGATCAACTGCGACAGCCCGCCGGTGCACGCCGTCGACTCGCTGACGACGCGCACGCCCTGACCCCCGGGACGCAGTCCAGGATGGCCGACGAGCCCGGCCACGGGGTTCAGGCCCCGTGACGTGCATGTTGGACGCGCCGACCCTGCGCCATGCCGCGCAGCGCGGGCGCTGGCAGCTGGTCGGACGCGAGAGCCCCCCAGCGGAAGCCGGAGGACCTCGAGGCGCGTGAAGCCAGGGAGTGAAGAGGCCGCAGCAGCTCGCGAACGAGTCGTGAGCGCCGCGAACGGATGAGATGGGTCCGGTGGGTTACGACTCGGACGCGTCCGACTCGGACTTCGTGCCGCCACCCTCGTTCTTGATCGCCTGCACCTCGGTGCGGACGGTCTGCGCGAAGGTCTTCAGCTCCTGCATCGAGTTACGCACGCGCGTACCCGCAGCCTTGTTGCCGTCCTTGTAGAACTTCTCGAAGTCGGACGCCATCGCGGCGACGAGCGCCTGCAGCTCGGCGTAGCGGGCGACCGGGGCACGGCCCTCGGACTCGGTGGTCTCGGTGTTGCTGTTGGTCTCCATAAGGTGGAGGACCTTGCCCCGAGCGTCTGACATCCGCAACTTGGAACCCCCACACACCGCATGGCAGACCAAAGGAAATCCTCACCTCTCCTGATTGCGAACCGCGCGCTCGTGTGAGCGCCCCCCCCCTTCCTTTCACGCTAAGTACCGGCGATCGTTGCACGTGGCCCGTATCCGAATCGTCGTCAGCGCGCTCGTGGCAGGTTTGCTGTGCCGCGCCGCAGCCCCGGCATCGGCGTGCAGCTGTGACCCCTTGACGATCCCGGAGCTTGGAGCGACCGAGGTTCCGACCAACCTGCGCGAGATCCTGGTGCGCTGGGACTCCCAGGTGACCTACGAGCTGCGTGAGCTCGCGACCGGACGCTAATCCCCTCCTCCCTGCGACGTCGGGCGGCGCGCCCTCTACACGGGCGACACGCTGTATCCCGACGACGAGATCGCGCTGATCCATCCGAGTGGCGCCAACCTCGCCGAGTACTCCGCGACGGCGCAGCGCTACGCCGCACTCGAGGCACAGACCGATGTCGTGGTCGGCGCGCACAGCCAGGGCACGATGCCGCGGCGCGTGCTCGGCCAGTTCGCCGCGGTGGTCGCCGACCGCGGCGCCGGCGGCGTGATGAACCGGGTGACCGACCCCTCGTGTGATGCCGGCGGCTTCCGCTTCCAGAACTTCCCGCCGTGACCCGCGCGCCTCACCGGCACCGTCGACCGTGATCGTGCTCGCTACGCGGTCCCCGCCACCTTCGTCCGCCGCTCGAACCGCGCTCTCGCCTTCTCGCGCTCGCCCTCGCGCGTCCGCGCCGTTTCGCGCTCCGGCAGCGCGTCCAGCAGCGCCGCCGTCGCCTTCGTGATCTGCTCGACCGCCTTCACGAACGCCGCCTCGGCATCGCGCGACGGCTTCGCGATCCCCGAGACCTTGCGCACGTACTGCAGCGACGCCGCGCGGATCTCGTCCGGTGTCGTGGGCGGCTCGAAGTGATGCAGCGTGCGGATGTTGCGGCACATGCCGCAAGTCTAGTCTAGCCGCTGTACGCGGCGAGCCGGCACAGGGTCTGGAACCCGAGCGCGCCGAGGATCGGTGCCGACGTCACCTCGCGCGCGTGCGAGGTCGCGAGCGCGATACCCTGGGCCCGCGCGTGCGCGAGCCGGGTGCCGACGAGCGCGCGGTAGACCCCGCGGCGGCGGTACGCGGGCAGCACGACGCCGCCGAGCAGATAGGCCGAGCGCGGAAACCTGACGTAGCTCGCGACCCCGGCCGCCGCGCCGGCGATCTCGGCGAGGAACAAATGGTGGGTCCGGGCGGTCGGCGAGAGGGCCGCGGCGTGCGCGATCGCGAGCGGGCCGGGCTCCACCTCCCAGCCCTCCGCCATGGCGTGGGTGTAGCGATCCACCGTCGTCGCGTCGACCTCGGTGACGCGCACGTCGACGGCGTCGCCGACCGCCGGGAGCTCCGGCGTCGTCGCGCGCGCCATCCCGCACGACACCGACTTCAGGAGCCCGCGGGCGGCGAGCCGGTCGCCCAGATCCGGCGGCGCCGAGTCGGGTCCGACGGTCCACCGGAACTTGATGCCGAGGGCGCGGTACTGCGCGACCGTCCGGTCGATCACCGCGTCCGCCTCCGCCGGATCGAGCACGGCGTACGCGACCTCGTTGAAGCCGCCCTGCCGGAAGGACGGCGTCACGAGCTGCATCCAGCCCGGTCGCTCGATCACCTGGAGATCCGGGAGCGGCACGTACGCGTGGCGCGGCCGCTCGACGACCTCTGCGAGGATCTCCGCTCGCGTCAGCTCGGGCGGCAGCACGCGCCGGACGCTAGCACCGGTTGCACCCGCGTCGCACTCGCTGCATGGTGGGCGCCGTGGCTGAATCCGAGACTCCGTTCGCCCAGCTCGGCGGCACCGAGCGCGTGCAGGTCCTCGCCGAGCGCTTCTACGACATCATGAGCGATCGCGAGCCCGCGCTCGCGCAGCTGCACCCGTGCACGCCCGACGGCCGCGTCGCCCGCGAGCCCCGCGATCGGTTCGCGCTGTTCCTGATCGGCTGGCTCGGCGGCCCGCAGCACTACATCGAGCAGCACGGCCATCCGCGGCTGCGGATGCGCCACGGTCGGGTCGCCGTCGACGTCGCGATGCGCGACGCGTGGATCCGGTGCATGGCCGCCGCGATGGACGAGCAGCAGATCACCGGCGCGGTGCGGCAGTTCCTCGATACGCGCTTCGCCGAGGTCGCCGACTTCATGCGTAACGTCGAGGGCTAGGAGTCTGTAGGAGTCTGTAGGAGTCTGTAGCTCGAGACGCGCTGCAGAGCGCGAACACGCGAGCGCGCCGTGGGTTGGGGCTCCTCGCGCCGGCGCATGGGACGGAGTGCATGGACCACCGGCGTACCCGGCGCTCCATGTCGTCCCGACGCTCGACGGGAGGATCTCCCGCTACGGCCCCCACCCGCCGGCGCTTCTCGCGTTGCGCACGTGAGGTAGCGCAGGCGGTCGATCCCGGATCGACAGGTCGATCCGAAATTGATCTAGCTAGCGGCTCCCGCGCGCGCCGCCGCGAGGGCCTCGGTCACGATCATCGTCGCGAGCGCGTCGAAGGTGCAGAGGATCACGGTGCGCGGCAGCTCATGCGATGCGAGCTCGGCGGCGATCGTGGTGATCGCGGTGTCCGCGGCTTCCCGCTGCGGATAGCCGTAGACGCCGGTCGAGATCCCGGGAAACGCGATCGACTCGACCGCGTTCGCGCGTGCGAGCTCGAGGCTGCGCCGGTAGCACGCGGCCAGCTGACCGCGCTCGCCCGCGGTGCCGCCGCTCCAGCGCGGCCCGACCGCATGGATGACGTACGTCGCGGGCAGCCGGTGGCCCCAGGTCAGCTTCGCGTCGCCGGTCGCACAGCCGCCGAGCTCCCGACACTCCGCGACGAGCTCCGGCCCGGCGGCCCGGTGGATCGCGCCGTCGACCCCGCCGCCGCCGAGCAGGCTGGTGTTCGCCGCGTTCACGATCGCATCGACCCGCAGCGTGGTGATGTCCTGCTCGACGATCGAGATCCGCCGCCATACGTCGAGACTGCTCATTCGTGTACCAATAACACGAAGGCGGCGAACGCGACACCAACCTCACCGGGCGCCCTGGTCATGTCGCCTGGATTGCAGCGACTCCCTCGTCGGCGGGGCATTTCTGCGGATCCGCCCGGGTGGTATGCACCAGCCATGAGAGCCCTCGCCCGCGTGGCTGTCGTCCTCCTCGTGGTGGCCTGCGTGGTGAGCTGCGGCCGGGACGCCGCGCGCCCGGCCGGCAAGATCTCCACCGACTACTGCCGCGGCCGCGCGATGGCGGCGGTCGGCCCGCTCTCCGACGTCCAGGGCTCGGCGCTCCGCCCGGTCCACACCTACTCGATCGTGGCGCGGGATTCCGCGACCGGCGAGCTCGGCGCCGCCGTGCAGTCGCACTGGTTCTCGGTGGGCTCGATCGTGACGTGGGCGGAGCCCGGCGTCGGCGCGATCGCGACGCAGTCGTTCGCGGAGCCGGCGTACGGCTTCAAGGGGCTCGCACTGATGCGCGAAGGCGTCTCGGGGCCCGACGCGATGGCGCAGCTGATCGCCGCTGATCCCAAGAGCGCGGTCCGCCAGCTCGGCTTCATCGACGCGCAGGGTCGCGCCGCCGCGCACACGGGCGCGAGCTGCATCGCCGTCGCGCACCACCACGTGGGTGACGGCTACACGGTGCAGGCCAACATCATGGCCAACGACAAGGTCGTGCCCGCGATGGTGAAGGCCTACGAGACCACGCGCGGCGATCTCACCGAGCGGATGCTCGCCGCGCTCGATGCCGCGCAGGCGGCGGGCGGCGATCTGCGGGGCTGCCAGTCCGCGGCGATCGTCGTCGTCGGCGGCACGCGCGGCGACACGCCGTGGGCGAAGAAGATCGATCTGCGGGTCGAGGATCACGCCGCGCCGCTCGTCGAGCTGCGCCGGCTCACGACGCTCGCGCGGGCGTACGACCACATGAACCAGGGCGATCTCGCGATCGAGCAGCACGACGTCGCGGGCGCGACCGAGCACTACGGCGCGGCCGCGCGGATGGTGCCCGACAGCGCCGAGATGGTGTACTGGCAGGCCGTCGGCTTCGCGTCGAAGGGCGAGCTCGAGCGCGCCCGGCCGCTGTTCGACCAGGCGTTCGCCGCCGACGCCGCGTGGGTCGAGCTGACGCGCCGGCTCCCCGCCGCGGGGTTGCTCGATGCACCCACCGCCGAGCGCGTGATCCGCGACGCCCGGCGCTGACGCCAGCGGTAGGCCCGCCCGAGCGCCTGCGTGGCGGTGCGGATCTGCGCGTGGCCGGGGGCGGAACGTGTTACGCCGGCGCATGACGAGGAAGTGGATCCCCGTCGTCGCGGTCGTGGCCGCGGCGATCATCGCCGTGTTCGTGTGGCAGCGCGGTGGTGGCC
>JALZOI010000392.1 GCA_030857245.1 Myxococcota bacterium | reverse complement strand
CGCCGAGCCCACGGCGGAGCTCGTCGGTCCTGATGCCGCGGCCCGCGCGCGCCTCGCCGCGCTGCTCGCCGCACCGCCCCGACCGAGCCTCGCGCCCTCGTTCGGGCCCTTCGTCGCCGATGACGGGCCTGATCATCACATCGCGCGGATCGGCCGGATCCGCGATTACCTCGCGGCCGGTGACGTCTACCAGGTCAACCTCGCGCGTCGCCTGGTCGCGCGGATCCTCGCACCCGGCGATGCGCTCGCGCTGTACCGCGCGCTCGTCGAGGTCGCGCCGGCTCCGTACGGCGCGCTACTCGAGGGCGACGGCGTCACGCTCGTCTCCGGTTCGCCGGAGCGCTTCCTCGGGCTCGTCGGCGATCGCCTCGAGACCCGCCCGATCAAGGGAACGCGGCCGCGCGTCGAGGGCGGCGCGGCCGAGCTCGCGGCCTCGCCAAAGGACGCGGCCGAGCACCTGATGATCGTCGATCTCGAGCGCAACGACCTCGGCCGGATCGCCCAGACCGGCACGGTCTCCGTCGACGACCTCGGCTACGTCGTCGAGCTCCCGGCGCTCTATCACAAGGTCTCGCGCGTCAGCGCGGTGCCGCGCGCGGGCCTCGGCTATGCCGAGCTGCTGCGCGCGACGTTCCCCGGCGGCTCGATCACCGGCGCCCCGAAGGTGCGCGCGATGCAGCTGATCGACGAGCTCGAGCCCGCACGACGCGGCCCGTACTGCGGCGCCTTCGGCTACTTCGGGCCCGGCGCGCTCGAGCTCGCCATCGCGATCCGGACCGGGGTGATCGCCGGCAGGGAGCTCCGCGTCCACGTCGGCGGCGGCATCGTCGCCGACTCGGATCCCGCCGCCGAGCTCGCCGAGACCGAGACGAAGGCGGCCGGCTGGATCGCCGCGCTCGAGCGGCTCGCACAGCTCGCGCAGCTCAGCGGATGACGCCGGAGTCGAGGATCGTCACGCCCCCGTTGATCACCCGACGTCGTAGAACGGCCCGAACGCGCCCGTCGGCGTCGACTCGACGGAGAACCCACGCGCCAGGTTGCCATCGTGGCGGAGCGTCCCGAGGATCGCACCCACACCTTCGCGCGGGAACCCGCCGTTCGAGCGCATCGACCGCGCGTAGCCGTCGGCGTCGATCACGGGCAGCGTCAGCGAGGGCGCGGCCGCTCTCGATCAGGGCACGTCGACGGTCGCGTACGTGATCGCCTGATCCTCGACGGGCAGCACGTCGGCGACCGCCGCACCCGACGGCGGCGTGATCGTGATGGCCGCGGTGCCGGTCGAGGCCCCGGGCAGCCATGCGACCCCGGCGCCCCCCGTCGCATCCTCGTCCCACACCATGGCGTTCGCGCCGTCGTAGAAGGTCGGGTACTGCGGTACCGGCGACGCGACGACGATGGCGCCGGCGAGCGGCGCGCCGCCGCGAGTCACGCGGAGCACGACCGAGCCCTGCCCCGGCGAGAGGATGACGCCGTTGGTGGTCTGGAGATCCAGGTACGCGTCACTGCCGATCGCGGGGATCACGGGCGTGGCGCCGAGCTCCATGACCGACGGCACGATGGCGGCGCCGGTGACCCGCCAGTACAGGCCGCTGCCGGTCGGCGGGACCAGCGCGAAGGCGCCGGTCTCGCTCGTGATCGCGGTCCGGTTGCCGACCGTGACCAGCAGCCCGGCCGCTCCGACATTCGCGCAATTTGCGAGCGCACGAAGATCGCTGACGAGGCAGACCCGCCCGACGAGCAGCGTCCCACCGTCGCCGGTGGCGTCCACGCCGGCATCGCGGCCGATCCCGCCGCCACCGCCGCCGCCCCCACCGGGGTTGATCGGGTAGTCGTTCGGGTCCTCGGCCTCGCATGCTGCCAGTGCCAGCACCAGCACGCCCACCCGCCGCACGGCGACGGGACCGCAAGGGCGACGACGGACCTCGGCGAGCACCATGGCCGAAGTCTAGCCGGAGACTCGCCGGAGGCCCCCGCGTGGAGCACGTTCTTCGTGAGCCCGTCCGCCGGGCCCGGGGCGCCGACCGCTACTTCTTCTTCTCGAGGTCCGAGAGCGTGTACTCGTGCGGCCGGTCGGGGCGCGAGTGCATCCACGACCAGACGTCCTCCTGCATCTGCGGCCGTCCGATGTCAGGCAGGAAGGCCGGGTTGCAGTTGAAGACCTTGCCGTTGAGCACGGTGAGGACCGGCGTGAGCATCGTCTTGCCCTCGACGACCTCGGGCGCGCCCCCGGTGTAGGGCTTGTCCGCGAACCGGAACTTCCCTTCGCGCTCGAACAGCACGGTGAGCTCGGCGTTGCGGCCGATCTGGATCGAACCCGCCTCCTCGCTGATCCCGAGCGCCTTCGCCGGGTTCGTGCTCGCGCGCAGGATCACATCCTCGAGCGACATGCCGAACGCCATCATCTCGGACATGCAGGTCGGCAGGTCGTAGTTGGCGGGGCGATCCCACTGGTCGTGCCCATCCGACGCGTGCGCATCCGAGCTGATGATCTGCGGTACCAGCCCGTGGTCGAGCAGGCCGCGCAGGGCCTCGTAGCTGTTGTGCGAGCCGCGCGCGGTATCGAACAGGATCCCGCGATCGTAGGACTCCTTGATGCCGGCGCTCAGGCGCTTCTCGGTCATGTGCCACGGACCTTTGAGGTTCGTGAACACGTGGCAGATGATGTCGCCGGGCCGCATCTTCGAGAGCCACTTGTCGAGCATGCGCTCGGCGGTGACCTCCTCGCCGAACATCATCGGCTTGGCGCCGTACACCACACCGCCGTCGGGGACCGGGGTCGCGCAGTGCGTGTAGACGGGTACCTTGGCCTGGTTACAGATCTCGATCGTCTTGTCGAGGATCTCGCTGCCGTCGTGCTGGCCCCACAGCTCGGGCGTGGCGTAGCACTTGATGCCCTTGATGTGCTGCGGGTACATCGAGAGGAGCTTCACCGTCGCGTCGATGTCGATCAGCGTGTGGTGGAGGATCCGGTCGGTGTTGTAGAGCCCGAACATCGGTCCGCCGAGCGCGACGCACTGCAACCAGTTGTGGATGCGCGTCTTCGCCTGCGACGTGATCTGCCGGTGGTAGCGGTGCCAGTTGTAGGCGCCGGTCTCGCCGGCATCGACCACGCGCGTGCAGCCGGCGCGGACGCCCCACTCGTCGACGTCGAGCGACTCGGGCGTGCTCATGAGGTTGGTGTGGATGTGGACGTCGATCAGCCCGGGCACGACCAGCAGGCCCGCGACGTTGATCTCGCGCTTGAGGCGCGAGCGGCTGATGTTCGGCTCGATCGCGACGATCTTGCCGCCGAGGATCGCGATGTCGGCGACGCGATCTAGCTGCTGCGCCGGATCGACGATGCGGCCATTCTTGAGGACCAGGTCGTAGAGCACGTCCGGGGGAGACCCGGCCCCGGGCACTCCATGGATGTTTCCAGCGCTCGACATCGATTACTCCCCGGCAGCTCGTCTGCCACTCGTTCGTGCACAGCATAGCCCCGGATCGTCGCCGTGGCTCCTCGTCGACGCAGCGCTACTTCTTGAAGCCCTCGCGCCGCTCGCGGTTGTGCCGGACCGCCTGCTGGAAGCCGTAGGCCATGCACCATGAATCGGGCACGTACAGCATCAGCTTCTCCTCGGAGATCCGGTCCGCCGCCTCGGGCCGCACGAACATCATGGGCACCTTGCCCGCCGCCTGGATCCGCTTGGCGACCGACTCGGCGATCTCGAACGCCTTCGGCAGATCCTTGCCCTGCGTCGCCGAGATCCAGATGTCCTCGATCCCGATGTGGATGATGTCGTACCCCGGGACGTCGAGGATCTCGTCGAGGTGCTCGATCCCGAGCACGTTCTCGATCGTCGGGATGATGAACATGTGCTCGTTGACGAACTCCATGTACTCCTCGATCGGCTTGCGCGTCGACTCGGTGTACCGACCACCCGTGAACCAGTTCACCCGCGACAGCGAGCAGCCCCCACGCACGCCCTTCGGCGGGAACTTGCTCCAGTGGATCATGTCCTTGAGCTGCTTCGCCGTCCGCACGTGCGGCAGCATCACGCCCCAGGCACCGGTGTCCATCGCGTCGCGGAAGTACACGTGGTTCAGGTGCTCGTCCGCCTGCGTGACCTTCACGAACCACGGCATGCCCGAGAGCTCCGCCGCGCGCGCGAGATCGGCGAGCTGCGTGTTGCCCTGGATCAGCGTGTGCTCCTGATCGATCAGCAGCCAGTCGAACCCGAACTTGCCCGCGATCTCGAGGATCGGGGACGACGCGAGCGAGAGCGCCATCCCGAGCGGACAGCCACCCGTCTGGGCCGACTTGAGCAGCGCTTGCAGCTTCTGAACACGATCCTTCATACGAGCTCCTTGATCCGAAGTTGCGTGGTGAGCAGTGGGGTGTTCAGCGAGCGATCAGTTCGCGGCCCAGAAGGTCGCCAGCGCGGCGGCCGACTGCGGGGCGTGCGTCACCGACATCAGGTGGTTCGCACCGGCGACGTCGACGACCTTCATCTGCGGGATCCACGGCGCGAGGACGTCCGCGCCCTCGCGGAACGCCGGGTGGCTCTCGCTCGCCTTGAGGAACAGCGTGGGGCTCTTGATGGTCTTCGCGGCGTCGGCGCCGAACTTCCACTCGCCGAGCGCGGGGAACTCGACCTGGAAGAAGGTGTCGAGGTTGGTCAGCGAGTTGTCCCACGCACCGGCCGGGAGGTTCTTGTCCATGCTGGCGCGGATCTCGGGACCACCGATCGCGCCGAGAAACATCTCGAGTGCGCCCGCGTTGTTCTTGTCCTGGTAGGCCTTCACGACCGGGCCGACCGCCTCGATGAACTTCCCGCCCGACGGCACCAGGTGGAACATCGGCGGCTCCATGAGGGTCAGCGACTGCACCTGCCCGGCGGAGTCGACCGCCAGCTGCAGCGCGATCGCCGCGCCGTACGAGATCCCGACGACGTGCGCGCGGTCGACGCCGACGTGCTTGAGCACGGCCGCGGCATCAGCCGCCTGCATGTCGAGGCTCACCGCGCCGGTCGGCTGGCCGAAGCCGCGCCGGTGGTACGTGATGAAGCGGTACTTGCCGTTCAGCGCCGGGTCCGCCATCAGCGGCGTGGCGGCGTCACGCACGACGACCGGGTGGATGAACAGGACCGCGGTCCCGCTGCCCGAGTCGGTGACCTGGAGCTCCGCGCCCTCGACCTGGACCGTGCTGACCTTGGGGCCGCTCGTCGACGGGCCTTGCGGACTCGCCTTGCCGCCGCCACAACCGAGACCCAGGACCGCAGACGCGACTAGAAGATTCTTCATACGTGTTCCCCTCGTTATTGCCGCACGCGGATGCGAGCACCGCAAGCACGTCCCACCGCCGCGAGCGGATATGTAAATACCACACCTGCGTGGGCGCCGACCCCCGCCGCGGGCGCAGAAATCCGCCCGCTCGTCGTCGGCAGCGCACGGGTCTCGGCGACGTTCGCAGCCCCGCTGTCGTGTCGTGTAGACACCGTGCACACGGTCGGCGACGGACTGCACCGGTGCGATCCGATCCGCTCTGGCGCGCGGGTCTCGCCGCTCGCGACCGTGCGATCCGCGCGCGTGGGTGAAGCCGGACCGATCGCGAGCGCCACGTCGCAAGTGCTAAGCTCCGCCCCGTGCGCGGTGCCGATGACTCCAATGAGATGGACCCGCTCGACGCGCAGACCGAGCTGACCCTCGCCGAGCAGATCGTGACGGAGCCGGTCGTCGCGGGCCGACTGCAGCTCGCGTTCATCGGTAACGGCACGTTCGTCACCCATCCCGTGCCCGACGCGGGCGACGTCTCGATCGGCCGGGGTCGCGCGAACACCGTCGGGATCGATGACGCGTCGATCTCCCGCCAGCACGCGATCCTCCGCACCGGCACCACGCTCACGATCGAGGACCTCGGCAGCGCGAACGGCACCCATGTCCGGGAGCTGCGGCTCGAGCCGCACCGTCCGACACCGATCGCGATCGGCGAGCTGATCAGGATGGGCACGCTGAACGTGATCGTCCAGCAGCGCACGAGCCCCTACCAGGCGCGCCGCATGTGGACGCACGAGTACTTCGAGGCGCGCATCGAGGAGGAGTGCATCCGCGCGCGGCGCTCGGGCGTGGGCTTCGCCCTGCTCCGGATCCAGAGCGATCGGTCGGTGCCCGCGGCCCTCACCGAGGAGACGCTCGCCGAGTGCCTGCGCGAGTTCGACATGGTCGGCACCTATGGACCGAACCAGTACGAGATCCTGCTCGTCGGCGCGGATGCCCCCACCGACGACGTGATCGCGCGGATCACCAAGCGGCTCACCGAGCGCGGCGTGCGACCGCGCGTGTTCAGCGCGTTCTATCCGCGCGACGGCCGCAGCGCGTACGCCCTGACCGCCACGCTGAGCGCGCAGGCGACCGCGACCGCACCGACGGCGACCTCCGTCGGCGCGGCGTCGGCGATCATCGTCGCGGACTCGCTGATGCAGAGCCTCTACCGGCTGGTCGACCAGATCGCCACGTCCTCGATCGGCGTGCTCCTGCTCGGCGAGACCGGCGTCGGCAAGGAGGTCTTCGCGCGCGCGATCCACGCCGCCTCGGCGCGCTCGAAGGGCGCCTTCGTGGACATCAACTGCGCGGCGCTGTCGGAGAGCCTCCTCGAGAGCGAGCTGTTCGGCCACGAGAAGGGTGCCTTCACGAGTGCCGTCGCCGCGAAGACCGGCCTGCTCGAGAGCGCCGACGGTGGCACCGTGCTCCTCGACGAGGTCGGCGACATGCCGGCGGCCACCCAGGCCAAGCTCCTGCGCGTGATCGAGGATCGCAGCGTGCGACGCGTCGGCGGCGTCAAGGCGAGGCCCCTCGATCTGCGGTTCGTCGCCGCGACCAACCGGGATCTCGAGGCGGACGTCGCGCGCGGCACGTTCCGCCGTGACCTCTACTTCCGCCTCAACGGCGTGACGATCGTGATCCCGCCGCTGCGCGAGCGGGTCAGCGAGATCGAGCCGCTCGCCCGCGCGTGCGCCGCCGCGGCCGCCGCGCAGGCGTCGCGCCCGGTCCCCGAC
>JALZOI010000391.1 GCA_030857245.1 Myxococcota bacterium | reverse complement strand
AGGATCGCTGCCGTGGGACGCGAGACCGAGATCCGGACCGCAAGACTGGTGCTGCGCTCGTTTCGAGCGACCGACGTCGAAGATGCGCTCGCGTATCGCGACGACCCGGACTTCGCGCGGTTCTTGCGTCACATCCCTCGACCGTTCACGCGAGCGGACGCCGAGGCGTTCGTTGCGCTGAACATGACCGAGCCATGGGAAACGCTGCCGACGTTCGCGGTCGTCCTCGATGATCGAGTGATCGGCACCGTGAACTTCAACGTCGATCCGGCGAGTCGCAGCGCGATGCTCGGGTATGCGATCGCGCGTGCGCACTGGGGCTGTGGCATCGCGGTCGAAGCAGCGGCTGCCGCGATCGAGTGGGCGTTCGTCGAGCACGACCTCACCGAGATCTGGGCGTCAACGGCTGCCGGGCACGTCCGCTCGCGCCGCGTGATGGAGAAGCTCGGCATGACGTTCGATCGCGACGTCGAGCACGAAGTCGTCTATCGGCTGCGCCGCTAATCCCGCCGCGACCCGCACCGAAGTCGTACGAGATCTTGATTCCCCGCGTCGCGAAGTTCGCGATGCGGTTCACCAACACGTTCAACGAACAGAAAGTAGAGACCACATGCAGACCACACACGAAGAGAAACGCACCGTCCGTCGAGCGCGCCGCCGCGCACGTCGCGTGCTGCGCGCAGCGCGTCGACTGATCCGGCAGACACGCCACCTTCAGCGTCGCGAGATGTCGACGACCGCCGTGTAGGCCAGCCTCGCGCAGCCGTGGGGTTCGCGGACAACCCGACGAATCATGCGCGGCGTCGTCAACATCCCGCACGGCTGGGCATCAACAGACCGAACACTTGGTGTGGCAGAAGGCACGCGGTCGAGAGCGTTCGTTCAACACGCGATCGCGTTTGCGGACGACATCCTCGATCCGACGGAAGATCCACGCCCGGCCAAAGGATGCTGATTCGTCAGTCCATCGAGGTTGCGCCAATCACGTCGTGACCGTCGTGACCGTGTTCAAGCCGTGTGCTGTGTGTCGAGTGTGCCTCGCGCATTCGGACATTCGTGCCGGACGTCCATTGGACGTCCATCGGTATACCCGGTCGACCGATGGACGTCCGATGGACGTCCATGCACAGGAAGAGGTGCGTGAGTACGTGCGCATGAAAATCTCCGGTCCGCACGTCCCTGATCAGGGACTGACGCCGGCCGTGAGGCGAAAGGACGGCGTCTGTCCCTCACGGATCATTTGCCGCCATTGTTTGAAGTGGTTGTGGCACGGCCACGGTTTCTCGATGCCGTCGAGGTACTCGATGACGGCATCGCGTTCGCCGTGCGCGAGAAGTGCTGTCGCGAGCGTGAAGTCGGGCCCGAGCAAGTGAGTCATCGGGAAGTTTCCGTCCACGGACTTCGCGGCGTCGAGATACTGGCAGGCGCTTGCGATGTCGTTGTTTGCAAGCGCGGCATTGCCGAGGGCCGCACGAGCGTAGTGGATCGCGTACTCCCTCCGCGGGTGTAGATCGGGGCTGTCACGAGCGGCGATCGCGAGAATCCTCGTCGCGACCTGGGCCGCGCGGTCGTACTGCGCCGCCATCGATGCGGCGCGCACGAGGTCGGTGAGAATTGCGAAGTGCGCGTGAGGGTCGGTCTCGAGGGCGACAGCCTGTTCGTACTCAGCAACTGCGTCCGCTGCCAGACGCTGTCTCGTGTTGGCGTCAGAATCGTGAGCGTCAAACCAGTCCACGATCCGCTGGAACCCCAGGCACAGATGCCAATGCGCAACGGTCGGTTCCAACGCTGCGCCGCGCGCCATCAGGTCTTTGGCGATGGACCGATCGTCGACACTGAAAAAACGGCTGGCGTGATTGATGACGATCGGATCGTTCGGCCGTGCGCCAGAGACAGACAGCCATGCACGCTTGCCCGCGGCATAGGCCTCGGGCCACAGAGCTGCGCTGATTCCCATGTATCCGCAGTCGACCTCTGGATGATGTTCGATCAGCCAAAGGAGATGAGCGTGTCGTCGTTTCTGTGCCTCGGCGTCCAGAATCTGAAACAGATACCGCCGCGCGAGCTGGACGCGTGACCGTAGATCTTCCGGGTCCTCTGCCAACGCGGCCTCGAGCTCTTCGTCCGAGAGATCGGAAGGTTCCTTCGCTACCTGCTCCCAATCGACGACGTCAGCCACCCACACAGCGTGGTGGGATCTCGATGTCCGTGCAAGCAGCGCGTGCAGCGCGACGCGTGCGTGTTAGCGGGGGCAGACCTTGTGCGCGGCCGGGTTCGACCGATATTCGGTCGAATCGACGACGGCGCAGTTCGCACGAATCAGGACGCGCATCGCATCGAACTCGGTCCACGTCATCGAGATCGGGGTGAACACGAGCGGGATGGACGCGGAGGTCGAGATCTCGTTGCGCAGCGCCTCGAGCTTGCCGCCGCTACGGTTCGTCTCCCACATGGTCGCGAAGTTCTGCTCGAACTTCGCGATCAGCGGCTTGAACTGCAGACCGGAGAGGTGGAGCGCGTTCTCGAACGTCGCGTGCTCTGCATTCATCGAGAGGTTGTAGGAGCCGGAGATCAGCTCCTTGCCGTCGACGATCATGTACTTCGAGTGCATCTGCGGTGCGTAGGAGTGATCCCAGCGGTACGCGTAGGACTTGAACCGCACGTCGATGTTCGCGTCGACGAGCATCTTGCTGAACAGAAAGTCGTTGTACTTGCAGTCGCGCTGTTGCGCGGGCGTCGTGGCCGTCGCGAGGCACGTCTCGACCTCGGCCTTTTGAGCCGCATCGCCGGAGGCGGAGATGAACTCCTGCTGATCGAGGTAGACCTTGATGTCGAGCGCCGGCATCGCGGCCTTCTTCGCGACGAGTGCCTCTGCCACCGGGCGCAAGCGGAGGTGACCGGTGCCGATGTGGATCGACGTCGTCGCACGCTGGATCGCGGCGACGAACTGGTCGGAGACCTGGAGGCTGTCCTTGTTGGCGGTCCAGGTCGTCCCGTCTGCACCACTCGGCGTCATGTTGAAGCGCGTGAGGAGGACACCGAGGCCCGCTTCGTCGGGGACCTGCGCCGGCGTGATGTTGGCGGTCGAGCCGGCCTGTGGCGTCGCGGCGCCCAAGAATTCGCGCGAACCCTTCCAGAGGATGTCGAACTCGTTCTGAAACGTCGCGGCGAGCTCCGCGCTGTCCTGGATGAAGAACGTGTTCTCGTCGAACACGGTGGCTGCGCTGTTCGACCAGTTCGCGCTGCCGGTGACGAGCTTTGCCGTCGCCGCGCGCGCTTCCTCGTCACGCGGGCCATCGACGATCGCGAACTTGTGATGGAGGATCTTGTTGACGTAGCGGACGTCGACGCCGGCCGCCTCGAGACGACCGGACTTCGACGCCGCGCGCATCGCGGGATCCGTGATGCTCTTATCCTCGCGCGCGGTTTCGAAGAGGAAGCGCACCTTGACGCCGCGGCCGACCGCAGCCGCGATCGCGGTGTTGATGCCCGCGTCCGAGTAGCTGTACATCGCGACATCGACCGTGAACTTCGCGTCCCGGATCATCTGGGCGATGCGCGCGTTGTGCGAGCTCGCTGCCGGCTGCGGTGAGAACACGACATCGATCTTGGCGCCCATCGAGACGAGGCCGCGATCGCGCGCGGCTTCGAGGAGTGCGTTGAGCGTCGCGGGACCGACGTAGGGAATGGCATCGAGCTCTGCGAGCGTATCGAACGGATCGTCATCGGCCGTACTCGGCGCGCCATCCGCACCATCTCGGTGCTTGGTGATGTTGTTTGCCACGCGAGTCGTCACGCGCGCCGCGCTCTTCAGCTTCGTCGCGGACAGCGCCTTGTCATTCACGAGCGCGAGCACGCCGAGCGCCTCGGGCGACCCTTCGTCGATCCCGCCATCGGCCTTGCCGTTCGGGAACGCATCGTCGGCGCCGTCCTCGACCTCTTCCTCGGTCGTGCATGCTGGCACGGTGCAAACGAGTGTTGTCAGGATGCCAATGACGGTCGCGAAGCGGCTCATGGCGCTCCATCGAGCAATCGCCACGCCGCGTCAGGCCGCTGTGATGTCGGTGGGTTAGGACGCGGACGCGAGTGTCCGGCGGATCGCGTCGCCATGTCCGGTGGCGGCTTAACTAGCCGGACAGAGCCGACAATTGGTCGGACATGCGTGCGGCGAGATCGTCACGAACGGCCGCGCGCGAACGCGGATGGCGCGGCGCCGCGAGCTAGAGTCGCGCTGTGGCCTACGTTGTCGTGACCGGTGCAAGCGGGCTCCTCGGCGGCAACCTCGCAGCGGCGCTGCGCGACGCGGGTCACGAGGTCGGGGCGACGCGCCGTGCGGGCACGAAGGTCGCGCACCTCGACGACTTGAAGCTGCGCTGGCTCGATGCCGATCTGACGTCACCGGCCGCGCTCGCGAGCGCGTTCGCCGGCGCCGATGCGGTGTTTCACTGCGCTGCGGCTGTCACGGTGAAGCGCGAAGTGACACCGGACATGACGGCCGCGAACGTGACCGGCACGCAGAACGTGATCGACGCATGCGTGACCGCGAACGTGAAGCGGCTCGTGCACACCTCGTCGGTCGTCGCGGTCGGGCTCTCGACGGACGGCAAGCCGTGCGACGAGACCGCGACCTGGAACTTCGAGAGCGAGGGGCTCGTCGACGCGTACGCGATCACGAAGCGTCAGGCCGAAGACGTCGTGAACGCCGCGCGCGATCGCGTCGACGCCGTCATCGTCAATCCCACGTACATGTTCGGTCCGCGCGATGCGCGACCGAGCAGCGGCAAGCTGATCGTGGACGTGGTGAAGCGGCGCGTGCCCGGCTGGACGCCCGGCTACAACAACTTCGTCGACGTGCGTGACGTCGCCCGCGGGATGATCGGCGCGTGGCAGAAGGGCCGCCGTGGCGAGCGGTACATCCTCGCGGGCCACGACATGACGTATGGCGATCTCATGGGGACGATCGCGCGTGTCGCCGGCGTGAAGCCGCCGCGCTTCAAGATCCCGCTCGGCGTCGCGAAGCTCGTCGGCAAGTGGGGCGACTTCGTCGAGCGGCGCGGCAAAGATCCGCTCGTGAACTCGACGCAGATCCGCTACGCGTTCACCGACCGGTTTCGGTTCAAGAGTGACAAGGCGGCGCGCGAGCTCGGCTACACCGTGAGCCCGCTCGAGCCCGCGATCGCGGATGCGATCGCCTGGTTCAAACAGAACCGGATGCTCTAGTGCCCTGGATCAGAAGTTCGTAGCGAGCGCCTGACTTTCGAGTGTGCGGATCCAGAAACGCTTGAGGTTGGTGAGGATCTCGTCCGCAGACTTCGTCCAGATGAACGGCTTGGGATGGTTGTTCGTGACGTCGACGAATTCGTAGATGGCCGTCTCAAGCTCGCGAGTACTGCGGTGAGAGCCGCGCTTGAGCTGCTTCTGCTCCAGGAGAGCGAACCAGCGTTCGACCTGATTGAGCCACGAGCTGTAGGTCGGGGTGAAGTGCAGGTGCCACCGAGGATGTCGAAGGAGCCACCGGTGCACTGCAGGCGTCTTGTGCGTGGACAGGTTGTCTAGAACGATGTGCACGTCGAGGTCTCGGGGCGCCGAGTCTTCGAGGTGATTCAGGAATTTTAGAAACTCAGCTGCACGGTGGCGGCGATGGCATTTGCCGATCACTTTGCCCGTTGCGACATCGAGGGCTGCAAACAACGAGGTCGTTCCGTGCCGGACGTAGGTGTGCGTTTGCAGTTCGGGACGGGCCGGCAGCATGGGAAGAACCGGCTGCGCTCGGTTGAGCGCCTGGACCTGTGATTTCTCGTCGACGCACAGCACCAGCGCGTTCTCTGGTGGCCGCATGTAGAGACCGACGATGTCGCGGACTTTGTCTACGAAGAGCGGGTCATTCGAAAGCTGAAATGTCTCGGAGCGATGTGGCTTCAAGCCGAAAGCGCGCCAGATGCGACCGATCGTGGAGTGGCTCAGCCCCGAATGCTTCGCCATGTCTCGCGTGCTCCAGTGCGTCGCTCCTTTGGGCGTCGTCTCCAGGGTCTCGATGACAATCCGCTCGACCTGACCATCTTTGATCGTGCGAGGCGCACCGGGGCGAGGCTCATCATGTAGACCCTGAAGCCGGAGTTTGAGGAACCTGCGTCGCCAGCGTCCAACGGACCCGCGCGCTACGCCGAGCTCCTCCGCAACGATCCCATCGTGCCCACCTTCAGCGCACCGCAAGATGATGCGAGCGCGGTAGGCGATCGCCTGCGCCGTCTTTTTCCTGCGTACGTAGGACTCAAGCGTCGCCCGCTCTTCAACGGTGAGAACGACGGTCGCTGCCGTGTGCTGATTGCCCATCCAATGAGCGGATCACAGCCCTCTGACGTCGAGTCCGCTGGATCGGGACTTCAGGTCCAGGGCACTAGTCGATCTCGACGAGCACGTTCGTCGCGGCGCCCGACGCATCGACGGTGATCTCGGTGTGCGTGCCGATCCAGCGATCGATGTAGTAGACCGTGCCGCCGATCGTCTCCGGCGTGACCGTCTCGCGGAACGTGCGCAGGCTCGCGACGTGCTGCGTGCGGAACACGCGCGTCAGCTCGAGGTACGAGCGGCCGAACTCCGAGTGCTCGTAGTCGGTGGTCTGCAGATACGCGAGCAGCGCGTCCGCCACGACCTGGCGCGTCTTCGCGACATTGCCCGGTGCGAGCGGCGCGGCCGGCACGAGCGCGAGTGGATTCGCATACGCGTGATCGAACGCGAGCTCGGTATCGAGGACCTTCAACTTTGCCGCGTTCGACAGCAGCCACAGGCCGAGCGAGCTCTCCGCGCGCGATGCGATCTGCGTGCGGAGGTTTGTCCGCAGTGTCGCCGCGCGATCACCGACGAGCGCCGTCGCATCGGTCGCGAACGAGCCCGCGAGGCGCGCGTCGACCGCCGCGAGCGTGGTTGCGATCGCCGCTTGATCGATCACGACGCCGATCTGACCGCGGCACGCCTGCACGAGCAGCGCGGGCCCGCAGCTTCCGAGATCGAGCGCTCCGTCAGGCAACGCGGCGAGGCAGCTGTGCCGCTCGG
>JALZOI010000390.1 GCA_030857245.1 Myxococcota bacterium | reverse complement strand
CGACATGGATCGCCATTCGTCGCGCCTTGATCGCGCCCTGACGCAGCTTGCCGATCTTGCCGACCTTGCCCTCGAGCTCCTTGATCTCGCGCTGCAGCGACAGCAGCCGACCGCGCTCGGCGGTGCTCAGCGAGCTCGCGCGCTTCCCGAGCTTGCCGGCGATCTTCCGGCGGTTCGCGAGCTGCCGCTTCGCCGCGCCGAGACGCTCCTCGATCTTGGCGGCGCGCTCGAGATACTTGGTGGCCTGCGCAAGCTGAAGCAGGTGGTGCGCGAGGTCGGCTGGCACCGCGAGCTGGAGGCGCAACTCCAGCGACGACGTGAACCCGTCGGGCACCGTGGAGGTCAAGTCACCCACCAAGATCACGGTGACCTTCATGGCCTCGAGCTTGAGCTCATCGAGCGAGAGCGCGGCATCCAAGAACTTCGTCTCGACTTTCACCGTGAACGGAACGCCCAGCAGCATCAGGCCTTTGCCATCGAAGAGATCGACGTCCAGCTTCGCCAGGGAGCTACTGACCTTGTGAGTCAGCGACTGGGCGTCCTTCTTGAAGCTGCCCTCGACGATGGACTCCGTCGCGCCTACTTTGCCATTCACCGAGCCCACCTTCCCGCTGGCCTGGCCCTGCCGGGTCACCGAGATCTGCCAGCGCGCCTCGCCGGTCAGCGTCCCGAGCTTCGTCTTGAGACTCGCGAGCTCGATCACAAAGCGAGCGCCGCGCTTGCTGTCGCCGGTCGGCGGCGCGCCATGCTCCGGAACCGCGGCCGCCGGAGCCGTCGTTGGCGATGCCGCGGGACCACTTCCGCCGAGCTGGTCGAGGTGCTGCGGTGCGGCCGGCCGCGCCGGCACCAGCTCCGCGGGGCTGCGGAACACGCCGCGATCGGTGGCGTCGGTGCGGAGCGCGTCGAGTTGCGCGCGCAGGACATGCGCAGCGGAGGCAGCAGCTCCGGGTGCGGCGGTGGAGCCGGTGCTCTCGCTGCTGCTCAGGTGCCGGCGCGCACTCAAGAGCCCGTACTGCACACGCTGCGCGGCCTTCAGGATCGCGAGCTGCTGCGCCATCGGGTCGAGCTCGGTCTGCTCGATCGTGGCGACGAAACGGGGTAGCGAAGCTGTCCGGATGTCGGACAGGATCGCCTGTGCGCGTGAGAGTCCATCGGACGCCAGGTCGGTCGGCGCGCTCTCGGTGCCGCCGGTCGTCTCGTGGAGGCTCTGCCTGCCCGGTACGGCGATGCGGTCGAAGTCGCGGCCCGTCCCGCGGCGCTGTCCGTCGCCGTGCCGATCTGATCCGACCGCCTGCATGACCATGGGCGCCGGTTTCGACCGCCGGCCGCCGGGGTTGCGCGCAATCTCGGCGGAGCTCCCAAGTGCGCGCGGTAACTGCCGTTTGCGGCTGAGCCGTCATCGGCGCGTCGTCATGCACGCATCGCCTCGCGAGGCCTCGTGCCGCGACCCGGTCGCCCAGCTGTCGCACGGCACGGGCTCGGGCGGGACCGGCAGGCGCCACGGTGCGGGCCGCGGCTTGCGGTAGGGCATGCGCTGCCAGGGGATGATCTCGAACGGCAGCACGGCGAGCGCCCGCACGATTGCCGCCGGACCGACGTAGGTCGGGACGCGACGTTCGTCTTGCGCCATCAGCACGATCGGGATGCCGAAGCGCAGGTGAAACGCAGCGACATAGAGCGCGACCTCGTGCGGGTCCGCGAGGATCCACGGCCGGACCACCACGATGAGCACGTCCACTCCGCAGACCGGGAGCCGCGCACCGGTGAACGTCGCGCTCACAGCGACGCCGGGAAGCGCGAGGCTTCGCTGAGGACCCGCGCGTGCTCGCGCTCCCACGCCGCGCGTGCCGACCGGTCACTGCGCTGGAGCGGATGCGCGACCTTGTAGTAGCCATCGCTCGGACGCTTCGTCGCGCTCGCCCACACGATCGCTGGCAGGCACGGCAGGTTGCGCTCGCGGCATTGCTTCGTGACCTCGCCGAGCGCGGCGTGGAGCCTCGGGCTCCGCGGGTGCGTCGCGTGCTTGCGGGCCAGCCGCGCCGCCAGCTCGCCGTAGGTGATCGAGGCGTGGTGCGCGCGGAGCGCGCGGAGCAGCTGCTTGTAGATCTCGGTCGCGAGCGGGCTCATGGTCAGGGCTCCGGGTCGGATGCGGTTGCGGTTGCGGATGCGGATGCGGTTCCGGTTTCGGACTCGGTCTCGGTCGCGGTCGCGGTCGCGGTCGCGGACTCGGACTCGGACTCGGACTCGGACTCGGATTCGGATTCGGATTCGGTTTCGGACTCGGACTCGGACTCGGACTCGCCGCCGCGGCCGTCACGCGACCTGTGGCAGCACGTCGGCGAGCGGATCGCGATTGCGGAATCCCGCGGCCTCGCACAGCGAGTCCTCGTCGATGTCCTCCTTGCCGACGATGTCCGCGCAGGTGCGAGCGACCTTGATCATGCGATCGATCGAGCGACCCGTGAACCAGCGCCGCTTCGCGACGAGCTCCGCGAGCATGGCCTCCGCGCCGGCGTCGAGGCGGCACGTCGCGCGCATCACGGCGCTCGGCATCTCGGCGTTGCAGCGCACGCCGAAGCTGCGCAGCCGGTGCTGCTGGCGCTCGCGAGCCGCGATCACGCGCTCGCGCATGGCCGCCGAGGGTTCGCCGGGATCGCGCTGGCGGAGCTCGCCGAGCGACACCGGATGGACGTGGACCTGGAGATCGATGCGGTCGAGCAGGGGCCCGGAGAGCCGCGTCGCGTAGCGCTCGATCGCGACCGGGCTGCACACGCACTCGCGGCCGCTGGCGCCGAACCACCCGCACGGGCAGGGGTTCGCCGCGGCCACCAGCAAGAACGAGGCGGGGCACCGGATCGTGTTGTTGATCCGGCCGATCACGACCGAGCGCTCCTCGAGCGGCTGGCGCAGACCCTCGATCGAGGCGCGCGTGAACTCGGGCATCTCGTCGAGGAACAGCACGCCGTTGTGGGCGAGCGAGATCTCGCCCGGGCGCGGCTGCGAGCCGCCGCCGATCAAGGCGGCGCTCGAGATCGTGTGGTGCGGGGCGCGAAACGGACGCTCCGTGACCAGGCCCTCGGCGAGGCCGAGCGCCGAGTAGATCTTCGTGGTCTCGAGCGTCTCGTCCTGCGTCATCGCGGGGAGCACCGTCGGGATCCGGCGCGCGATCATCGTCTTGCCGGTGCCGGGTGGCCCCGAGAGCAGCAGGTTGTGACCGCCCGCGACCGCGACCTCGACGGCGAGCCGCGCGAAGTCCTGGCCGCGAACCTCGGACATGTCGAGCGCAAACGGGCGCGGCGCCCGCGCGGCCGCAGGTCCTGGACGTCGTAGTGCCGCGCGGCCCGCGAGCGCATCGATCAGCTCGCGGATGTGATGGATCGCGAACACCTCGAGGTCGTCGATGACGGTCGCCTCGGCGGCACACGCCTCGGGCACCAGCACGCCGCGCAGCCCGTGCTCGCGCGCCAGCATCGCCGCCGCGAGGACACCGCGCACCGCGCGCACGGTGCCGTCGAGGCCGAGCTCGCCGACCACGAGCACGCGGTCGAGCGGCGCGCCGTCGTACTTGTCGTCGGCGACGAGCACGCTCGCAGCGATCGGCAGATCGAGCGCGGTGCCCGGCTTGCGCAGATCGGCCGGTGCCAGGTTCACCGTCACGCGCTTGTGCGGGAGGTCGTGCCCGACGCTCTTCAGCGCGCTCTGGATCCGGGTCGCGCCTTCCTTGACCGACGGCGCCGCGAGCCCGACCACGTTGTAGTAGGGCAGGCCGCGGGAGATCTCGCACTCGACGTCGATGATCGCGGCGTCGATGCCGACCAGCGTGCAGGAGTTGATGTGCGCGACCACGCCACCACCTCGAGCACGCGGCGCGCCACCGCGATCACGACGCGACGTCGCCTACTTGCTCGCGCGATCGTCCGCCGCGCGGACCCCGCGTCCGCGATCCGGTCGGACAGCGGACGCGGCGCGTTCACTTCACCGGGGAGAACCGCCAGCCGGCCGCCGACCGCATGAACACCATCGCGAGCGGGCGCGCGGCGCGGTCGCGACCGATGAGCTGGAGCTCGACGATCGCGACGTCGATCTCGCGCGTGACCTTGCGATCCGTCGCGGGCGCCAGCCGCTGCGTCTTGCGGGTGTTCACGCCGACCAGCCGGATCTCGGTGCCGGCGTGTCGGGCGCTCGCGACCTCGTGGTCGATCTGGTTGAAGAACGCGGTGACCTCGCCATCCCACCGGACCTCCTCGAAGGGTCGTGCCACCAGCGACCGGACCTCGGCATACGGCATGGTCAACGCGAGGGCCGCGGCCCGATCGCCGGCGATCATCGCGCGGCCCAGGCGCGTCGCGACCTCCTCGAGGTCACCGACGACGACCGCCGAGGTGTCCGTGACCGGCGCCGCCACCGACGTCTCGACCGGCGCCGCGACCGGCGCCGCGATCGGCGCCGCGACCGGCGTTGCGACCACCGGGGCTGCAGGCCCACAGGCACCGGCCAGGACCGCGAGGACAAGGGACGCTGTTCGCATGGCGACCTAACGACGCGTCGTCCCGCTGCTTACGCGCCCGCCCGCCTGCAATGTTTCTTCACGTAGCACCGGCGGCTCGCGAAACACGCGCCCCCCATCCTGGGTCGTGAAAGGACGGCTGACATGATTTGCATCGCGATCGGACTGGGAGCGCTCGGGTTCTGGGCCATGCGGAGGGCGCGGCGCTGCGGGTACGAGGGCTACGGCCTCCACACGCCGTGGTCGGGCGGGCACCATCACCACGACCATCACCACCGCGGTCACGGCCATCGCCGCGGGCGCTGGATGGTGCACGCGGCGCTCGCGCGGCTGGACGCGACGCCGGCGCAGGAGCGCGTGATCGTCGGCGAGCTCGACCGCCTGCAGGAGCGCGTCACCGCCGCCCGGAGCTCGGTCACCGACACCCGCCCGGAGCTCGGCGCGGCGCTGCGCGGCCCGACGCTCGACGACGCCGCGCTCGGAACAATCCTCGGCCGCGTCGATGCAGCGACCGGCGAGGTGCGCGCCACGGCCATCGAGGCGCTGCGCAACGTGCACGCCGTGCTCGATGACAAGCAGCGTGCCACGCTCGCCGGGATGCTCGACGGCGGCGCCGGCTGGTGGCGCAGCGGCCCGTACCGCTGACATGAGAGGATGACCCGGTGCGCGTGCTCCTGATCGACGACGACGCGCGGCTCGCCGAGCTGCTCGACGGCTACCTGACCCCGCAGGGCGTGGCCCTCGTGCACGCCGGCGGGGCGCAGGCCGGGTTCGCCGCGCTCGCCGGCGGCGGCTTCGACGCCGTGCTGCTCGACGTCATGATGCCGGGGATCGATGGGCTCGGCGTGCTGCGCAAGCTGCGCGATGCCGGCACGCGGATCCCGATCATCATGCTGACCGCACGCGGCGACGAGGCCGATCGCGTGGTCGGCCTCGAGCTCGGCGCCGACGACTACGTCGCCAAGCCGTTCTCGCCGCGCGAGCTGCTCGCCCGGATCCGCGCGGTGCTGCGACGCGCGCAGCCCGACACCGTCGCCGCGAAGCTCGCGTCGGCCGGGATCGCCGTCGATACCGGCACCCGCGAGGCCTGGGTCGATGGCAAGAGCGTCGAGCTCACCGGCCTCGAGATCGATCTGCTGGTCGCGCTGCTGCGGCGGGCCGGTCGGGTCGTGCCGCGGGCGGCGCTGCTCGAGCTCGCCGGGCGCGGCGATGTCGCGGTCGGCGAACGCGCCGTGGACGTCCACATCTCGCGGCTCCGCAAGAAGCTCGGCGATGATCCGCCGACGCGGATCCGCACGGTTCGCGGGGTCGGGTACGTGCTGTCACGCACCACCGACGGTCCGGAGGGCTCGTGAGCGCCGTGCCACGGCTGCGCGCCGTGATGTCATCGATCGAGCGCGAGGGACCGTGGGTCGTGCCCGAGCAGCTCGCGATCAGCATCGTGTGCGGCTCGGTCGAGCTCGACCTCCGCGAGGCGACGCTCGCGCCGGTGACGACGATCGAGGTCGGGATCTCGATGGGCAGCCTCGAGATCATCGTGCCGCCGCACGTGGCGGTCGAGACCCACCAGGTGCAGACGCTCGCGTCGAGCGTCGAGGACTGCCGGCGCAGCGCGCCGTCGGTGACGGGCACCCGCCTCGTGCTCACCGGCACCGTGCGCCTCGGCAGCTGCGAGGTCGTGTCCCTCGAGCCCGGCGAGTCCCGCAGGGACGCCGAGCAGCGGCTGCGGCGCGCGCGGCATCACCAGCGCCGCCAGCGGCATCGCCAGCGCTGGCAGCACTTCCACGACGAGCGCGACATGTGGATGCGCGATCGCGAGGAGAGCAAGCGCCGGCTGCCGTGGTGGTTGATGGCGCGGATGCGCCGGAAGATCTTCGTGTGGCTCGCGCTCGCGCTCGGCATCGGCGTCATGATCGGGCTGCGCATGCACCACCGGCCGTGGTGGTGGCTCGTGATCGGGCTCGTCATGCTGTCGGTCGGCTCGGGTGCGATCGCGTGGAAGCTGACGCGCCCGCTGATCATGGCGGTGCGCGCCGCGCGCGATATCGGCGACGGCAAGCTCGACACGCGGATCGACGCCAGCGCGCATCGCGGCGAGGTCCGCATGCTGGCGACCGCGATCAACGACATGGCCGGCAAGATCCAGCAGCAGCTCAGCGATCAGCGCCAGCTGCTCGCCGCGGTCTCGCACGAGCTCCGCACGCCGCTCGGCCACATGCGCGTGTTGATCGAGACCGCGCGCGAGCGCAACGATCTCACCGCGCTCGCCGAGCTCGATCGCGAGGTGCTCGTCCTCGATGATCTCGTCGGCAAGCTGCTCGCGTCATCGCGCCTCGAGTTCGGCAACCTCGACCGCCGGCCGCTCGACCTCGGCCAGCTCGTCACCGACGCCGCGACCACCGCCGGGGTCGCGCCCGAGGCCATCGAGGCGGTCGGCGACGTCGCCGCCGCGGTCGATCCCACGCTGGTGGGACGCGCGATCGCGAACCTGCTCGACAACGCGCGGGTCCACGGCGGCGGCGCGGTCGCGGTCCGCATCGAGCGCCGGGC
>JALZOI010001013.1 GCA_030857245.1 Myxococcota bacterium | reverse complement strand
CGTCTCGACCTGCGTCTGCGAGACGATGAACTGCGAGGGTCTGACTCGGGTTTCGCCGTTTCGGATTGGAATGAAGCTCGCGGACGTCGCTCGTGGCCCTGGGCTCGCCGCGGCGGTTCCTGCGCTGGCCGGCGGGCGATCGCGGCGCCACCCGCTCGAGGCCGAGCGGAGGATGTAGACGGGCATGGCCCTTCCGTCGGAGTGTTGGGTTGCGAAGCTCAACAACCGAAGGACGACCATGCCCGCTCCGATCTTTCGCAGCTTTGTTCGCGTCTTGGAAGGGCTTCGGCTCGGCTTCACGCGTCCGTCGTTCTCGAACATGCTCGTGGTGGCCTGCGGGTGGATCCTCACGCACGGCCAGCACGCGATCACCGAGGCGCTGGTCGTGACTGGAGTCGCGGGACGGCGCCATCATGAGGCGTTCCACCGGCTCTTTTCGCGCGGCACGTGGGATCCCGATGCGCTGGGCTTCTGGATGTTCCGCCGGCTCGAGACCCACCTGGGTGATGGTGCTCTGCAGATCGTCGTCGACGACACGTTGGCGCCGAAGAAGGGGCCGCACGTGTTCGGGATTGGTAGCCACCTCGACGCGGTGCGGTCGACGCGCCGGCACCGCGTCTTCTGCTTCGGTCACTGCTGGGTCGTGTTGTCGGTGCTCGTGAAGGTGCCGTTCTCGCGCCGGACGTGGGCACTGCCGGTGCTGTTCCGGCTCTACCGCAACCTCAAGGAGTGCACGAAGCATGATGCCGCGTACGGCAAGAAGACCGAGTACGCCCGGCAGATGATCGACGTCTTCGTCTCGTGGGTGGGCGACCGCCGGGTGGAGCTGGCTGCCGACTCGGCTTTCTGCAACGACACCGTGACTCGCGAGCTGCCCGCGTCCGTCGTGCTCTTCGGGGCAATGCGGCCCGACGCCGTTCTGACGCAGCTGCCGAAGGCGAAGACGCCCGGCGAGGCCGGGCGCCCGTGCAAGCGCGGGCGCGTGGTCCCGAAGCCACAGAAGATTGCGACGGACGGGCGGCGCCGCTGGAAGACGTGCACCGCGACGCTGTACGGAAGGGCGACGAAGATCGAGTACAAGACGGTCGACGCACAGTGGTACCGCGCGTGCGGCACCGGGCTGCTCCGCATCGTGATCGTCGCAACCAAGGACGGCAAGGTCCCGTTCCGCGTCTTCTTCTGCACCGACGCCTCGCTCGATGTCGTCCGCATCCTCGAGACGTACGCGGGGCGCTGGGGGATCGAGGTGTTCTTCCGCGAAGCGAAGCAGCTGCTGGGCTTCGCGGACTCCTCCGCGAGGAAGGAAGCCGCGGTTCTTCGCGTCGCGCCGTTCGTCGGCCTGCTCTACACCGCGCTCGTCGTCTGGTTCATCGAAGGAGCCAGCAGCAGCAGCCTGGCCACTCCACCGCTGCGCCCGTGGTACTCGCACAAGCAGGGGCTGTGCTTCGCCGACATCCTCCGCACCGCTCGTCGCGCCATGGTTGGACTCGACATTCTTGATCCGAGCAATCTTATCGAGCACTTACATAAACCGCGGCGGACTGCGCCGCTGCGCCCGCCCGAGACCGGCCAAAGGGCCGCATAAGGGCGAAACCCGAGTCTGACCCCCCGACAGTACGAGGGTGCGCTCCAGTCGCTGGTCGGGCCGGCGGGCAGCGCGCTCGCGTTCCCGATCGTCGGAGCCCCCTCGCCTGGCCTTCTCGAGGGTGATCTTCTCGCGCAGAGCATCGCGCCCGGCCACGTCGACGCCCTGGTGGCCGACGCCGAGGCGGCCGCGGTCCTGGCGCTCTCCCCCGAGGTGGCGGCGCGATACGACGCATGCGCCGCAGAGCCCGGGCTCGACAGGGATTGCGCGCGGTCGTTCGTGGCCGCCTTTGCGCGGCGCGCCCACCGGGGCCCCGTCGACGATGCACGTATCGACGAGCTGCTCACGACCTTCGACGACGCCTTGCTCGAAGGCGCGCCCACGGCGCTCCAGGCCACGCTCGTGCGCGTCCTGCTCGATCCCGAGTTCCTCTACCGGGTCGAGCTCGGCGGCACACCGGCAGACAACGGCACCCTCCTGCGACTGACGCCGCACGAGGTGGCCAACCGACTGTCGTTCGTCCTGCTCGATGGCCCCCCGAGCGACACGCTGCTGG
>JALZOI010001012.1 GCA_030857245.1 Myxococcota bacterium | reverse complement strand
GCCCATCGTGGCGGCAAACACGGCGTTGAACCGCCGCACGCTGCCGAACCCGGCGGCGAACGCGATCTCGGTCAGCGAGAGCGCGGTGTCCTGCAGCAGCTGCTTCGCGAGCGCGACGCGCCGGCTCTGCGCGAGCTCGACGGGCGAGACGCCGAGCCGGGCCTCGGTCGCACGGCGCAGGTGCCGCTCCGAGACGCCGAGCTCGGCCGCGAGCTCACCGACCGAGCGCTCGTTGAGCGCACCCTCGCTGATCCGCGCGGTCGCAGCGACGACGAGCTGATCGACCGCATCGACGTCGGCGTTGCCGGGCGCGAGCTCGGGTCGGCACCGGAAGCACGCGCGGAACCCGGCGCGCTCCGCCTGCACCGACGTGTCGTAGAACGTGCAGCGCGGCCGGCCCGGCGTGCGCGCCGGACAGATCGGCCGGCAGTAGATGCCGGTCGTCGAGACGCCGACGAAGAACACCCCGTCGAACCGCGGGTCTCGCGTGACCAGCGCGTCGTAGCGAACATCCGCTTCGGATCGAGGGACGGGCGACACGCCACACGGGTACCACGCGGTCTCGCGCGCGACTGGCCGTTTCCGGACGACGCAGCAACAAGCGGAGCGCGGGCGTGGGAGCCGGGTCGCCAAGGCCGCCGAGCACGCCAGGGCCGCCAAGGATCCTGAGAGGGAGAGAGGTAGGTGCCATGCGCCCGGACCGCGGGTCGTGCGATGCGTGCCCGCCGGGTTCGCTCACCTGGCGCGCCATCGTGCGCTGCCCGCGCGCGTACTCTCGGACACCGAACCTTGGCGCCTCGGCGGCCTCGGCGGCCTCGGCGACCCGGCTCAGGATGCCGCGCGCTCGTCGCCCACCGGCGCCGAGCCGACCGCCAGCGCCGGCGCGATCACGTGCTCGCCACCGTGATCGTCCGTCTCCGGCTGCTGCTCTTCTGGCTCCGCGGCCAGCTCGAGCAGCAGGGCGCGCGATGCGGCATCGAGCGCGTGCCACTCCTGCGCGGTCATCATGAAGCCCGCGAGCGCGATGTCACCCTTCATGGTTTCACCTTCGGGTGCGGGCTCGGGTGCGGGCAAGTTTTCCTCTGCGCGGTCCGTTCGTGCTAGACGCAGCGAGCGTGCCACGCGAGGTCACCCACAAATACATCGACCCGCTCGCGCAGGTCTGGCTCGGCGCGGCGCGCCGGATCGGCCTGCGGGTCGAGCGCACGCCGGATGCGTACGCCGCCACCGACGGCAACGGCACCCTCGCGATCGCCGAGGATCGCGCGCTCGACGCCGACGACAGCCTCGCGCAGATGATCTTCCACGAGCTCTGCCACTCGCTCGTCGAGGGCGAGGAGTCGTTCGCGAAGCGCGACTGGGGGATGGACAACACCGGGCCCGATCACGACTGGCGCGAGCACGCGTGCCTGCGCGTGCAGTGGGTGCTGACCGGTCGCCACGGCCTGCGCGCGCTGTTCGCGCCGACCACGGACTTCCGCGCGTTCTGGGACGCCCTGTCGGGTGATGTCCTCGCCGATCGCACCGATGCAGGTGTTCAGGCCGCGATCGCCGGCCTGCGCCGCGCCGCGCAGCCGCCGTGGGCACCGGCCCTGAGCGAGGCACTGGCGGCGACGGCGCGGATCGCCGCGGCGGCCGCCGGGTTCACGACGGATCCCCGCGTGCTGTGGCGCGACGTGACGCCGGAGCCGCCGCCCCATCCCACCGGTCTGCCCGCCGGCAGCACCGACGCGACGTGCGGCTCGTGCGCGTGGCGGTTCGAGCAGCGCGGCGCGGCGCGGTGTCGCCAGGCCGAGCAGCGCATCGCCGACACGTGGCGCGGCTGTGAGCGCTACGAGGCGGCGCTCGATTGCCAGACCTGCGGTGCGTGCTGCCGCGCCGCGTACCACTCCGTCGAGGTCGCGCCGCGTGATCCCGTGATCAAGAAGCAGCCGACGTACATCGTCGACCGCGGCACGTACCTCGAGGTATTGCGCGACGGCGACCGCTGTGCGGCGCTGCACGGCGGCCACGTCGAGGCCGGCGCGACCAGCCGGTTTCACTGCGTGATCTACGACGACCGGCCGCGGACGTGCCGCGAGTTCACGCTCGGCTCCGCGCACTGCCTCACGGCGCGCCGGCGCGTCGGGCTCACGCTGTGATG